>DFBD01000136.1 GCA_002367255.1 Rhodobacterales bacterium UBA3089
CATGAATGACAACGGGCCGGAGGCATCGGCGCCCACGCCAACCACGC
The DNA here is from genome assembly GCA_002367255.1 of Rhodobacterales bacterium UBA3089. Lineage (GTDB taxonomy): Bacteria > Pseudomonadota > Alphaproteobacteria > Rhodobacterales > Rhodobacteraceae > NORP23. The sequence continues at coordinate 48 of DFBD01000136.1, forward strand.
TCGCGCCTTTGGGGCGCAGGGTGGAAAAATCGTACCCGATCCCGCCGCCTTGCTGCATGGTCAGGGCCGCTTCCTTCAGGCTATCGAAAATCCCGCTCATCGTGTCGGGGATCGTGCCCATTACAAAGCAGTTGAACAACGTGACGGAACGTTCGGTGCCAGCACCTGCCAGAATGCGGCCTGCGGGTAAGAATTTGAACCCTTCCAGCGCGTCGTAAAATACGTCTTCCCACTGCGCCGGGTCTTTTTCGCCCGCTGCCAAAGACCGTGCCACACGCCTCCAGCTATCCTCGACCGTTTCGTCAATCACTTCGCCTTCAGGGGTTTTGAAGCGGTATTTCATGTCCCATATGGACTGTGAAATCGGGGCGGCGAATGCAGACATGCGCGAACTCTCCTGAAGGTGGGTAGGGAAACCAAGCTACGTCGCGCGGGCGGATTTTGCAATAACGTTATGGACGTTTCGCGGGGCTCTGATATGAAGGGCGCATGAGTGGCGAGCTAAACTTGGTGAAACTTTGTGTCGGGGCTGAAAAGGTCAGCGATCTGGCCCGTTGGCGTGAAGCCCGCGCGGCCGAGGCGCGTGCGAATGGCATCGAATACGTGCCAAATCACATCACCCGCATGTGGCCACGCCGCGAGGCCGAGCTGCTGGATGGCGGGTCCTTATACTGGGTTTTCAAAGGTTTGATACTGGCGCGCCAACGGATCATCCGTATGGACGAAGTGATCGGCGAGGACGGCATCCGCCGTTGCGCCTTGATCTTCGACCCTGAACTGGTGTTGACCGAGGCGCACCGTCGCCGCCCATTCCAAGGCTGGCGATACCTGACAAAGGCCGACGCCCCTAAGGACATCGGCCTGTATCGTGAGGATCAGGAGGAAATCCCCGGTGCATTACGCGCCGAGCTTTCCGCCCTTGGTGTGCTTTAGCCCAGACTGGCCGCCGCGCGGCCGATACGGTCTGCGGCATCTGCGCCAATCGCCTTCAGATCGGCACTTTCACCAAGCGTCGAGAAGCTCATCATTTTTGCAGGGTCGATGAAACGCACGAGGCATTCGCCCTCGCCGGATTTTTCCACTGTGACATTGCACGGCAGCATCATGCCAACATCGGCGCGGGCCGTTAAGGCCTTGTGGGCCAATACCGGATTGCAGGCGCCCAGAATTGTGTAGGGGCGGAAATCCACGTCGATTTTGGTTTTTAGAACGGTGTTAACGTCGATGCGGGTCAATACACCGAAACCCTCGGCCTTAAGGGCCTCGGTAACTTTATCGATCACGTCGTCGAAATCCCCTTGAAGGGTTACGTCTAGGCTGAATGTTTCTGTCATTTTATTACTCCTGAGGTTTTTCGTTAACCCGTAAGTAATAAAATATCCCGCATGTTCAATGGCAGAAATCACGGTGTGACACTGCTGTCATATCGTGGGCAGGATTTAACATCCACGACCTGCGCCCCTGTAAAGCCTCAAAATATGGAAATCGGGTCATCTAGTACCAGATGGGTAGTCTTCATTTCAGCCATACCGTGACGATGTATCAGAATGGCTATGCAGAATTGAAAAGGGCGCCCATTTAAGGCGCCCTTCAATTCGTTTATAGCAATAATTTACCCGCGGGCTTTGCCAACCATTTTCCAAACCGCCGGAACCAGAAGTGCGGCCATTGCCAATTTCAAAGCGTCGCCGATCAGGTAAGGCGTTACGCCCCACGCGAAAGCGTTTTCCCATGTGTATAGGTGTGCCAGCCACATAACACCGGGGACGTAGATGATTAGGCTGCCGGCGAACATCACAGCGGCCATTGCGACCACGTTACGATCCCAACCACGGCGCGCAGCGTAGCCAAGTGCCAGTGTTGCCAGAACGAAACCAACTAGGTAACCGCCCGTGCTGCCCATCATATATTCAACGCCAGTCGTGCCAGCAGCCGAGTTGGCGAATACATCAAACCCGAGCGCACCGATAAGCAGGTAGCCAACGATCGTCGCTAGACCCAAGCGTGGGCCGTAAGCTGCGCCGATGGTCAGTACTGCAAAGGTTCCCATGGTTACAGGAACGGGCGAGTATGGAATTGGGAATTTGATCTTGGCGCTGATCGCCAATGCGGCAATCCCGAGGATAACCAGAACGATGCGTTTGACCCAAAGGGCGTTGCCCTCGGCGGACCAGAACTCTTCGGATAGTACGGAATTTGAAATTGCGGTGGACATTGCCAACCTCCTTGTTTGATGGGCTTTGGAAGGGTTTTTGCATGGGTGGGTGGAATAAGGCAAGCACAAAGAGGTATTGGAGTTTATTGTGGCGGCTGCAATAGTGTGGAAATGTTGAGTTTTATCAAATCCGTGCTGCGCCGGAATACGAATGCCGCCATATGGTCCATACAGGGGGGTATGTTCGCTATGTGCTCTGAGGAGGGGTAACGCCTTAGATTCGTTGGCTTGAGATATTCCATGACGTTCGAGTCAATTGGTGCCCGGTGATCTGGAACTGAAGGTGAGCTGGAAGAATCTGACAAGCAGCACCACTATAAGTACTGTGAAGTAAATCATGGTCAGCCCGGATTTTGTTAGTGTCGCGATGCTCGCCGCAAGGACTAATACCTCGGATAAATCCGGGTAGTTGCGGAGCATGAGAATGATGAAAATGTTTTCAACGTAGTCAAAAACACCTGCCGCCAGCGCAACGATTGCGGATAATCGAAGGATGCGTTGAAAAGCGGGTAATTTGCCAGCCAACCATTTAGCGAGCATAAAGAAGGAAATTCCGAATAGAGCTGGATAAATAAAATCCAGTGGAATTTGCCGCCAGAGGTAATAATTCCTGCCATCAGACCCAAGCGCGGCCAGAAGGTTTGACGCGTATTCAGCATCATAACCCGTGGGCATCATATCAAACACAGCGATGCCGCCGGACATTTCCAGAAGTCTGGCCAATGTTATAAGCATCATTAATGCATAAACGGAAAGTGCTGCAGACATCCATAGACTGACGGCGATACCACTTGGGCGGTTAGGTTGGTGTATTGGCATAGGTTTGCTCCGTTGCTAAAAAGAAACCTGAATGCAGCGAGCGCCCACATCGCGCATTAACAAATGATAAGAATTGATCGGAAATAACGATGTTTTTGGAGAGAAATAGATTATTAGGCCAAATCATCACTTCGATCCAGGAAATGAGCGCCGAAAATATTGAAAGATTATGCGGCGACGCCAGTTTTAGGAAAATGGAAAAGGGCGACATTCTGGTTCATCAGAGTTGCGAGGATCACTGTGAATACTTCCTTTTGAAGGGTAAATGTCGAAACCTTATTCGAGAGGCGGATGGCCGCGAAGTGACACTTGGTTTCACTAGCGGACTGGGGATTATACCACCCAATATTGCCAGAACGCGCGAAGGAAATTCGCTTGTGGAAATTGAAATGCTGGGTGCATCCGAAATTGCGATCATCGACAGCAATAAACTTACAGAACTAATGGTAGAGGATGAGGAAATCCGGGAGTGGGGCAATGCAGTAATGCGTCAGGAGTTACAAAGAATGATGGC
>DFBD01000148.1 GCA_002367255.1 Rhodobacterales bacterium UBA3089
TGTTGCTGCGGTTGCAAAACCTGCTGCCAAGCCAGCCGCGAAGCCTAAAGCGGCTCCTAAGGCCGCTGCCGGTGCGGATAACCTCAAAGATCTGTCAGGCGTAGGCCCGGCACTTGAGAAAAAACTGCACGCTGAGGGCATCACGACTTTCGCGCAAATCGCGAAATGGAACGATGCCGATGTGGAAAGCTTTGGCGAGAAGCTCTCGTTCAAAGGCCGCATCGAGCGCGAAGGCTGGATCGAACAGGCGAAGCAATTCGTCGCAGACGCGAAATAAGGAGAGAACGACATGGCACATAAAAAAGCAGGCGGCTCAACCCGCAACGGTCGCGACTCCGCCGGGCGTCGTCTTGGTATCAAGAAATACGGCGGCGAAGCTGTAATTTCCGGTAACATCATCTGTCGTCAGCGCGGTACTAAATGGTACCCGGGCACTGGCGTTGGCATGGGCAAAGATCACACGATCTTCGCAGTCCAGGAAGGCAATGTAACGTTCAAAAAAGGCTTTAAGGGCCGCACGTTCATTTCCGTTCTTCCGGCAGCAGAGGCCGCAGAATAAGCCGAACCCTCGGCATGATACAATTTATGAGGGGCTCGGTGGAAACACCGGGCCCTTTTTCTATGTTACGGAGACAACAATGGGTGTCGAAATAATTGGTTTCCTGATTTTCGCAGCAGCGATGGTCGGAACGCCCGGACCGGCGAATATGGTTCTGCTTTCGGCTGGGGCACGCTTTGGTCTGCGCCGCGCGTTGCCATTTGTTGCTGGCGTGGTTCTGGGCAAGCAGTTGATCATCTGGCCCATTGGCTTCGGCTTGATGGAGTTGGCAGATCGCGTGCCAATGGCCTTTATAGTGCTTAAATGGGCATCAGTTGCCTATATCCTGTGGTTGGCGTGGCGCATCGCTGGCAGCCGTATAAGCAACATCGGCCAAGCTAAAGTACCAGGGTTCTTTGCGGGCCTGATCGCGCACCCGTTAAACCCGAAAGCCTGGGCAATGGTCACCGTAGGTTTCACTAGTTTCGTTGCCGAGGGGGCCCCCACGTTCACTGCAACACTCGCAATTGCGCTATCGTTAATGTCGGTGCAACTCGTGTTGCACCCTTTGTGGACGCTCGGTGGACAGGCAATTGCCGCGCGGATGGCCGGTCAGAAATCCGAGAGGTATTTGATGTGGGTCTTGGCGGGGTTAACCGTCGCAAGCGTCTTGCTTGTTTTGATGAAGGGCTGAGGGCATGAAACGCACATCAGAAGTGATGAAAACCGAACGCCTGATCTTGCGTCCGTTGCAAGACAGCGATGCGGGGCTGATCGCGCTTTATGTGGGCGACGAACGGGTGGCGATGAACCTTGCGGTCGTGCCACACCCTTACCCTGCCGGTGCCGCCGAGGCGTATATCGAGTATTCGCGCAAAGACGACACCGACGAAATTATCTGGGTGGTGGAACTGAACGGCGAGCTGATCGGGGTGATCTCGATCTCGCCCAAAGACACGGGGCGTGGTAACATCGGCTATTGGCTGGCACCGCAATTCTGGGGGGCAGGGTTCACGCCCGAAGCACTCGAAGCGGTGATTAAATACGCCCGCGATGCAGGTTTTAAGGGGCTGGATGCAGGCGTGCATCAAGGCAACCAAAGCTCTGCCCGCGTGTTGATTAAGGAAGGGTTCGCGTATTGCGGGGATAGCGAAGCCCACTCCATCCCGCGCGGTGGAATGGTGCAATCGTGGAATTATGCGCTGGATTTCAGTGATGGATAAGCTTCGGGGTATTGCGACGTTGCTGGGAAAGACTATGTGTTAACCCTTGAGGATTGGGCGAAAAACCGACCCGATGCTAGCTTGGGTTGAGGATACACGACTTATGATGTACGCCATGACTAACGCCGAATTGGGCAATTATTAGGACAAAACAATGAAATTTCTTGATCTTACAAAGGTCCAAATTCGATCCGGCACGGGTGGCAACGGTTGCGCCAGTTTCCGGCGCGAGGCTTACGTGGAATTCGGCGGTCCTGATGGTGGCGATGGCGGTAAAGGCGGTGATGTCTGGGTGGAGGCCGTGACCGGCCTGAACACGCTGATCGATTTTCGCTATCAGCAACACTACTTTGCCCAGAATGGCCGTGGCGGGCAGGGGCGCCAGATGACGGGGGCGGATGGCAATGATATCATTCTGAAGGTTCCGGTGGGCACCGAAATTCTGGATGAGGAACAAGAGGTTGTCTTGGCTGACCTAACCAGCGTTGGTCAACGCGTTCGCTTGGCCGCTGGCGGTAACGGCGGCTGGGGTAACCTGCGGTTCAAAACCTCGACCAACCGCGCACCGCGCAAGGCCAATCCGGGGCAGGACGGGATCGTTCGCGATGTCTGGCTACAGTTAAAACTGATCGCCGACGTGGGCTTGTTGGGTATGCCGAATGCGGGGAAATCGACGTTTTTGGCGGCGACTTCGAACGCGCGGCCAAAAATTGCGGATTATCCGTTTACCACGCTGCATCCTAATTTGGGAGTGGTCGGCATTGATGAAACAGAATTTGTTGTAGCCGACATTCCCGGCCTAATTGCTGGCGCCCATGAGGGCACGGGGCTTGGGGATCGTTTCCTTGGCCATGTTGAACGCTGCGCCGTGCTGCTGCATCTGGTGGATGCAACCAGTGAAAACCCCGTTGAGGATTACAAAACCATCATTAACGAATTGGAAATGTATGGTGGTGACCTCGCTGGCAAACAACGTGTGACGGCTTTGAACAAAGTCGATGCGTTAACGACTGATGAACGCGAGGGTGTGGCCAAAGCGTTGGAGGATGCCACAGGCAGCCCCGTGATGCGCCAATCCGGTGTTAGCCGCGAAGGTTTGCAGGATACGTTACGTGTCTTGCGTGAGATTATTGACGCAAACGCCACTGCTGAAATTGAAGCAGATAAGGAACCCGAGGCATGGAGACCGTAAATTCCGCCTCGCTTATAGGCGAGGCAAAACGGATTGTTATCAAGATCGGCTCGGCGCTGTTAGTAGACAGCGCGACGGGGTTGCTGCAGCGTGACTGGTTGGCGGGGCTGGCTACCGATGTGGCGATGCTGAAAACGGATGGTAAAGAGGTGCTTATCGTGTCCTCCGGCTCGATCGCTTTGGGGCGGCGGGTGCTGGGGTTTCCCGAGGGTCCCCTTAGCCTTGAACGCGCACAGGCCGCTGCGGCTGTTGGGCAAATCCGGTTGGCACAAGCGTATCAGGAGGTTTTGCAACCACATAATATCGAGGCTGCACAGGTTTTGTTAACCCTTGAAGATACGGAAAGCCGTCGGCGGTACCTTAACTCTCGGGCAACCATCGGAACACTGCTGGAACTGGGAACCGTTCCAATCATTAACGAAAATGATACCGTTGCGACGGATGAAATCCGGTATGGCGACAATGATCGGCTAGCGGCGCAGGTGGCCTCGATGGTGGGGGCCGATGTGCTGGTGCTGCTGTCGGATGTGGAGGGGCTTTATACCGCTGACCCACGTTTTGACAGCGGTGCAAAGTTTCTGCCGCATGTCGATGCCATCACGCCGCAAATCGAAGCAATGGCTGGCGAGGCGGGCACCGAAGGTGCGAGCGGCGGCATGAAAACCAAAGTCATGGCGGCCAAGGTTGCGATGCACGCAGGCTGTGCAATGGCGATTACCAAGGGCGAGATTTCGCGGCCAATCAAAGCCCTGCTCGATGGCGCGACCGTAACCTGGTTCGCAGCCGCAGCCTTGCCCGGGGTCGCGCGGAAGCGTTGGATTTCGGGCATGAAGGTCAAGGGGCAGATCATTTTGGATGCAGGCGCGGTTGCCGCACTGGGGCGCGGTAAATCGCTATTACCTGCGGGCGTTAAGCGCGTTGAGGGAGATTTTGATCGCGGCGAACCGATTGAAATTATCGGGCCGGACGGGGTCAGCGTTGCCAAGGCGCTGGCCGGATATAACGCGACAGAGGCGCGGCTGATCATGGGATGTCAGTCCAACGAAATAGAGGCCCGATTGGGCCACACGGGCCGGGCCGCGATGGTCCACCGTGATGATATGGCGATGTGAGGGATTATGGACGTTAAGGAAATCATGGCCGGGATAGGCCAAAGGGCCAAGGCGGCAAGTGCCGCGCTGGCGTTTGCTTCGGCGGATAGCAAAAGTGCGGCGCTGAATGGGGCGGCTGATGTGGTCTGGGCGCGTCGTGCCGAGATTATCGACGCAAATGCCAAGGATATGGAATATGGCCGTGGCAAAGGGTTGTCCGACGCGATGCTCGATCGGTTAATGCTGGACGAAAGCCGTATTCAAGGCATTGTAGATGGCCTGCGTTCGGTCGCGAAACTCCCTGACCCTGTGGGCGTTGTGACGGCAGATTGGGACATGCCCTCGGGCTTGAATATCCGCCGTGTTCGCACGCCATTGGGCGTAATCGGTGTGATATATGAAAGCCGCCCCAATGTTACGGCCGATGCTGGCGGGCTGTGCTTGAAGGCGGGGAATGCCTCGATTTTACGCGGCGGATCCGAGAGCTTTCACAGCTCGACGGTGATCCATTCCTGTCTGGTTGACGGTTTGAAATCCGCCGGCTTGCCCGAGGATTCCATCCAGTTGGTCCCAACACGCGACCGTGCCGCCGTTAGCGAAATGTTAACGATGACGGACTATATCGACGTGATCGTGCCGCGCGGCGGTAAGGGTTTGGTGGGGCTTGTGCAACGCGAGGCGCGGGTTCCTGTGTTCGC
>DFBD01000004.1 GCA_002367255.1 Rhodobacterales bacterium UBA3089
TGCCCGCGTTGTCTGGCCGGGCCTTGCGATTTCGCTAACCGTGTTAAGCGTTAATTTCATCGGCGATGGCTTGCGCGACGCGCTCGATCCGCGGATCAGGGGGCGTTAACCGCCCTTCATGTAGGGCATTAACACGACCTCACTGTCGGGTCTGATCGGGGTAAACCACGCCTCTTTGTAGATCAGGCCATCGATAGCAACAGAAACCCCGCCCTCGATTATCTCATCGAGAGCGGGGTATTTTTCTGCCAAAGCCTTCAGCATCTCGCCAGTATTCTTGGCGTCAACTTCGACTTCGGTCAGGCCACCCGTTGCGGATCGCAGGGACCCCCAAAGGTTGACCTTAACCATTATTTTGCGCCGTCTATGGCGGCAAGAATGCGCGGCGGCGACATCGGCAATTCGGTCATCCTAACACCTGCCGCATGGGACACCCCGTTAGCCACAGCAGCCAGCGGTGGCACGATGCCGGTTTCCCCGACGCCGCGTACACCGTACGGATGGCCGGGGTTCGGAATTTCAAGGATTACCGCGTCGATCATCGGCAAATCGGAGGCCACAGGAATACGGTAATCAAGGAAGCCTGCATTTTGCAGCTTGCCGTCCTCGCCATAGATGTATTCCTCGTTCAGCGCCCAGCCGATACCTTGCACGGCCCCGCCTTGCATTTGACCTTCGACGTAATCGGGGTGGATAGCCTTACCGGCATCCTGAAACACGGTGTAACGTTTGATCTCGGTAAAACCGGTCTCGGGGTCCACTTCAACATCGACCAGATGCACGCCGAAGCTGACACCTGCGCCATCAGCATTAACCTCGTGGTGCCCGGCAATCGGCCCGCCGGTTTTGGCGGAATCCTTGGCAATTTCGGCCAACGTCATCGGTGGAAATTCTCCGGCGTTATGGCCCATTGGCACAGCGGCGCCATCAACCCAGTCAACCGCATCGGCGTCGATCCCCCAAACCTGCGCGGCACGGCCACACATGTTCTTGATCGCTGCCCGCGCCGCCTTGATCGTCGCCAACCCGACGGAAAAAGTCACACGACTACCGTCCGTCACATCGTTGAAACCAATAGAGTTGGTATCGCCAACAATTGTACGAACCTTGTCAAACGGAATACCCAGTTCTTCGGCGGCCATCATGCTGATAGATGCACGCGAGCCGCCGATATCAGGATTTCCCTCGATCACGGATACTGTGCCATCTTCATTAATGCCCATAGAAACGCTGGTGTTTCCGGCAAAGTTAAACCAGAAACCGCAGGAAACACCCCTGCCCTGATTTGGGCCAAGTGGCGCGGCATAATGCGGATGCGCCTTGGCTGCCTCCAACGTCGCCACCAGTCCGATTTCATCAAACGTCGGCCCGTAGGATGATAGCGTGCCTTTCTTCGCGGCATTCATCAAGCGCACATCAATTGGGTCGAGGTCCAGCTTCTGGCACAGCTCATCCACCACAGATTCCACCGCATAGATCGCCATCGGTGCGCCCGGCGCACGATATGCGGCCTGTTTCGGACGGTTCGTCAACACGTTCCACGCCAATGTCTGAACGGCATCCAGATCATAAGCCGCAAATGCCGTCATCGCGCCAAGCATCGCCGTGATGTTCGGATACGCCCCGCCCTGATAGCGTAGTTTCGCCTGCCCTGCGGTAATGCGACCATCCTTGGTCATCCCGATTTTCACGTCAGTGCTCGACGAAGTCGTCGGGCCGGAGGCACGAAACACCTCCTCGCGGGTCATAACCATTTTAACGGGTCGACCGGATTTCTTGGCCAATGCCAGCGCCACAGGTTCAAGGTAAACGGTTGTTTTACCGCCGAACCCGCCACCAATTTCGGATGGAGTCACCCGTAACTGGCTGGTGTCCATCCCGACAAACGCCGCCGCCATATCGCGGACCATATAATGACCCTGCGTACAAGCCCAGATCTCGCCACGGCCATCCGGCCCCATTGTGGCCAAAGTCGCGTGCGGCTCGATATAGCCTTGGTGGGTGGCAGCGGTTTTGAAACTGCGCTCGACAATAATGTCAGCCTTTGCAAATCCGGCATCCGTATCACCGTGGCCAAATTCCCAATATCCAGACACATTCGCGTTGTTCCCTTCCGGGATATTGCGAAATTTGCGACCCTCGTGAAGAACCGGCGCGCTGTCCAGCATGCCTGCATCTACATCTGTTACATGGGGTAGAACCTCGTATTCCACCTTGATCAGTTTCAGAGCCTCATTGGCGACCTTCACACTAACCGCTGCGACGGCTGCAACGGCATGACCGTCATAAAAAACCTTGCCCCGTGCCATGCAGTTATCAAGCGTATCCTGATTGCCGGAACTGCCCTGTTTGACGAAATCGTTAGATGTCACAACCGCCTTCACCCCATCCAGAGCCAGCGCCCCCGAAATATCAATCGAGACGATCCGTGCGTGTGCATGCGGGCTTCGCAGAATAGTTGCATGCAGCATCCCGGGTGCGGTCAAATCCGCCCCGAACAATGCGCGGCCTGTTACTTTATCGACCCCGTCAGGGCGTGGCGGACGCGTACCGACGACCTTGAAATCACGTTTGCTATACTCGGTTCCAGCAGCGCCTTCTTTATATTCCGTAACCATAATCAAGCCCCCCGCATTTCAGCAGCGGCATCCATCACCGCGCGGATAATTTTGTCATAGCCTGTGCAACGACACAGGTTTCCCGCCAACCAGTACCTAACTTCGGTTTCCGTTGGATCGGGGTTCTTTTCCAGCAATGCCTTAGCGGCCACCAGTATACCTGGCGTGCAAATGCCACATTGCAGCGCAGCATGTTCAAGCATTTTTTGCTGTAAAACGTGCAGTTTCTCTCCATCAGCCAGACCCTCGACCGTGGACACCTCTTTGCCTTCAGCCTCGGCTGCCAGCACCAGGCACGAACAAACCAAACGTCCGTCCAGTTCTACTGAACAAGCCCCGCAGTCACCGGAGCCGCAGCCTTCTTTCGCGCCGGTTAGACCTACACGGTTGCGTAGAACATCCAGAAGCGTTTCGGATGGATCACACAGGTATTCGACAGCATCGCCATTAATCGACGTGGATACATGTATCTTGCTCATTTTGAACCTCCTGCACGGCTATAGGCAATAAGTGCCGCGCGTTTCGCCATAACGCCCGCTGTTTTTGTGCGGAACTCGACCGTTCCGCGTTTGTCATCAATCGGGCTACAGGCCGCAGAACAGGCAGCCTGTAAAGCGTTGACAGCATCGTCATCAAGCTTGGTTCCAATGATTGCCTTAGCGGCATCATCTACCACCACCACAGTCGGAGCCACAGCCCCAAGTGCCACCCGTGCTTGCGTTACCACACCGTCGCTATCAATTGTCAGGTTCACACCTGCCGAGGAAACCGCGATATCCATCTCGGTGCGTGGGATGAACCGCAAATACGCATCACCT
>DFBD01000012.1:0-990 GCA_002367255.1 Rhodobacterales bacterium UBA3089
AAAGCTCATCTGGTATTTTGACGCTAAAAGGCCAGCGGTATAGGCCCCTACGCCCATGAAGGCCGCCTGCCCAAGATTAATCTGTCCGGCATAGCCAGTGCATATCTGAAGGCCGACTGCGACGACTGCACTGATCAGCATGACATTGCCAATCGCCACGATGCGCGGGCTGGCATAAAGCGGTAACAGATACAGCAGCACTATGAATGCCAGCAAGGCAAGGGCTTGCCATCTGGTTCGCACAAGACGACGATCCTGACGGTAGTTAACGGAAAAGATGCCCGAAGGATCCATGGTTTAAACCCTTTCGATAGCGCGCCAGCCGAACAGGCCGGTGGGGCGGATTAGCAGGATGCCCAGCATGATAATAAACGGCATGACCGAGCCAATAGAGCCGCCGATGATCGGATCAAGATAGGCGGTGGCCAGTCCCTGTGCGATACCAACTATGATCCCGGCCAGAACCAGGCCTCCGATCGATTCCAGCCCGGCGAATAACGCCACGGGCAGGGCGGCAAAGCCAATGTCGGACGCCAGGAAGGTTAGCGATTTACCGCTGAGAAAAATGATCGCGCCGATGGTCGACAACACCGCGCCGATGATCCAGGCGGCGGCGATGGAATGTTTCACTGATATTCCCATAGACGAGGCAACAACGTGATCCTCGGCCACGGCCGTCATGCGCAGACCGGGGCGGGTTTTGTTAAAGAACCACGACAAGCCCACAGCGCAGACAATGGTGATGCCGCCGCCGATCAACAGGTTCATCGGGATAAGGATATCGCCGATGAAAAGCGGGCGCAGCGGGAATACGATAGGGAAAGGGCGCACCGCCGGGCCGAACACCAACAGGATCAACCCGCGTAGGAATATCAGCAGCCCCACGGTGACCATAACCATGGAAAACACCGATTCACCGATCAGCCTGGTCAGAAATACCTTTTCGATCACATATCCGGCCAATGCCGATGCCGCCAGCGACAACGGGAT
>DFBD01000012.1:1114-1390 GCA_002367255.1 Rhodobacterales bacterium UBA3089
CCTATCAGGGCTCCGTTTATGACGTAGTTCAGAAAATCCATGTGCTTAACCCTTTCACGCCGCTTGATTGCGTTTTTTGCTGGTGGATGCCGCTTCGACATCGGTAATGTTGACATTGGCCTTCAAAATGCCCTTGCGGCCATCTTGATAGGTCACGGCTATTTCAAGGTCGACATTGGGCGTGCCTGCATAGATCGCCGTGACCAGATCGCCATAGCGATCTTCCAGAAATGCCCGGCGCAATTTGCGGCTGCGGGTCAGTTCGCCCTCGTCTGG
>DFBD01000012.1:1410-4127 GCA_002367255.1 Rhodobacterales bacterium UBA3089
AGCGAGTTAATGCGGGAGATTTCGACCCGGATCAGTTTATGTATCTCTGGCTTTTGCGACAGATCGGTATAGGTCGAAAAGCCGATGCCGTTTTCCTCGGCCCAGCGGCTGAGTACTTCCATGTCGATGTTGATCAGCGCGATCACATAATCGCGTGTCTCGTTGCCCAGCGTCATAAGGTCCTTGATGAAAGGGCTGTATCGCAAGCGGGTTTCGATGAATTGCGGCGGGTATCTATGCCCGGATTTCAGCTCTCGCATGTCCTTGACTCGATCCAGAAACACCAGCTCGCCATCATCGGTCAGCGACACGGCATCGCCGGTGGCATACCAGCCATCTTCAGTCAGCGCGTCGGTGGATTTTTCCGGTTGGCCAAAATAGCCGGCAAACCCCGATCCCCCCCGCACCTGAAGTTCGCTGTCATCGGTGATGCGATGCTCGACCGGGTCACCGTAAAGGGGGGCACAGTTCATCCAGCGTCCGCTGGTTTCCAACTGGTAGGTTTCGCCGGTATGAGCCGTCAGAAGACCGGTTTCAGTGGCCCCGTAAACATTGCGTAACTTGACGCCCATAGCGTGGAACAGGCGGAACACATCCGGGGCCATCAGGGCACCGCCAGACAGTGCCACATCGGCGTGGCCCAGCCCCAGATTGTCGCGCAGATGGTGCAGTACAAATGCTTCGGCAAAGGGCAACTGTAGACGTGCCGACAGCGCGGGGGTGCGCCCCTCAAGCTGCTCGACATAGACGGCCTTGCCTATCTTTACCCCCCAATCGAACATCTTTCGACGAACGGGGCCAGCCCCCAGCATTCGCGCTTGCACGATAGAGGCCAGATTTTCCCATTGACGCGGGCTGAACACCATCGCATCGACGGCCAGTTCGCGGATATTTTCCAGAACCTCTTCGGGGCCTTCTGGAAAATTCACAACCATCGGGCCGATCAGGCCTATGGCCAGACCGAACATCTGTTCGGTGGCCCATGCTGGCGAGATATAGGTCAGGTATTCCGCACCCGGCTTAATATCAACCGCACCCAGAATTCGCGTGGAATTGTCGAACATATAGCCGTGTTTCAGCATCACCCCTTTGGGTTTGCCGGTGGTTCCCGAAGTATATGACAGAACCGCCAGATCGTCGCTTTTACCCTTGGCCACAATCCCGGCATAATGTTCCGGGCTGGACTCATGGATTTTTTGTCCGGCGGCGGATACATCGTCAAACGATTTCAGCAGCGGGTGCTCGTAATTCCACAGTCCGGCTCCGTCCCAGAATACGATGCCCATCACATCGTCCAGATCGCCTATGATGTCCAGACACTTGTCCACCTGTTCCTGATCCTGCGCCACGAACAACCGGGTTTTGGAGTCGGAAGCAAGAAAGGCCAGTTCCTCGCCGGTCTGATCGGGATAGACCGATACGACTGCCCCGCCCAGCGACTGAACGGCGTATTCCGCCCAGAAATGCTCCGGTTCATTCTCGCCTATCAGCATGACCGTGTCGCCATGTGTTACACCCATTTCTTCCAGGCCCAGGGCAAAGGCGCGGACCTTGTCCAGCACCTCCGACCAAGTGAATTCCCGCCAGATGCCCAGTTGCTTGTGGCGCTCGGACAGACCGTCCGGTGTCGTCTGGGCGCGGGCCAGCAGAATTTGCGGCAGGGTCTGAGAGTTCAGAACGGCAGGGTCGGAAAGAGAGACGTGATTGTGTTGATCGCTCATATCATGCTCCCAGATAAGCTTTTATTACGGCGGGGTTTTTCTGGATTTCAGCCGGAGTACCTTCGGCGATCACCTGCCCGAAATCCAACACCACCACCCTGTCGGCCAGGTCCATTACCACCCCCATGTCATGTTCAACCAGAACGACGGGAATATTGCGCGCTTCACGGACGTCCAGAATGAACCGCGCAAGGTCTTCTTTTTCTTCGGAATTCATGCCGGCCATCGGTTCATCCATCAACAGGATATCGGGTTCTTGCGCCAGCGCTCGGCCTAAATCGACCCGCTTTCGCAATCCATACCCAAGGGTGCCAACAGCGCGGTTGCGGATCGGTTCGATTTCGAGGAAGTCAATAATCTCCTCGACCACCTCGCGGTGCATATCTTCTTCACGCGCCATCCAGCCGAAATGCACGAACGCCTGAAATATGTTGGACTTCATGCGCATGTGCCGTCCTACCAGAATGTTCTCGACAACCGTTTGGCCGGCAAAAAGGTGTGTACCCTGAAAGGTGCGTGCAACGCCCATGCGGGCAACTTGGTCGACCCGAAGCCCGGTGATGTCGCGACCGGACATTTCAACTTGGCCTTGTTGCGGGCGATAGAATCCGGCGGTGACGTTCAGCAAAGATGTCTTGCCCGCCCCGTTGGGTCCGATGATGGCCAGAAGCTCGTCTTCACGTACCTCGATGGTTACATCGTCCAGCGCCGTCACACCGCCGAATTTCAATGTAGTATTTCGAATACTCAAAGAAACAGGTGCGGTGTGCGATGGCTCTTTTTCGGCTAGGCTCGTTCCCTGCATTTATCAATCCCTATATGCCCCAGAATGGTTTGCAATCCATGTCTGATGTGCCATTGAAAGGAGCCTATATTTTCTCCTCGGTTCAACCTGTTGCAGATTAAAGTCTCGCCATTTTTGATGGTCGTCGAACTTTTCTCAGCACTCGCCACCAAGGTACATTAGTTGATTCAATTAGCAATTATTTTCTAACG
>DFBD01000012.1:4199-8914 GCA_002367255.1 Rhodobacterales bacterium UBA3089
GAAATTCCAGATCGCACACAGGTCGAATCATAATTACGCTCAGTGCGGGTCCAATAGGGCTAAATGGCTGTATTGGCGTCGTTAGGGAAATAGTGTTGGGCGTTGGGCAGTCCATTAACTTTAGAAATAACGAACCCAGCCCCGAAATCATCTGCTTGGCGATCATACTGGCGATTTCGAAGCATCCAGTATTGGCGCTGAGGCCGCGAGTCTATAATCCGGTTGCAGAACCCACCTCTCGGTCGATTGTCTGCCGGGCAGTAGATGATCTTGTCGTCAATTCGGTGATCAATTTACGAATCCGGCTTTCAAGCCAGCAAAAGGAACCATTCGGTACGTTTTGGTTAACGGGAGTCGTTTTTCCCTAATTGCAGAGAGGCTTCCCAGATGGCTCTACGTAGAGTCGTTTCAACATCACGGATTTCACAAAAGGCGCAATACTCGGCTAAATCATTAAGCGCACTGATTATCCAATCCGAACCGGCAACTTGGTTCGAAGGGTAATATGGAGTGTCTTTACGTGCTGCAATTGCTTTCGCACGGTCCGACATTTGTACAATGTCTCCTGTCATTTAGCGATCTCCTTCAAACAAAATCTGCAAGATTTCAGTGGTTGCATTAACTAAGCCACCAGAACTTTTGCAATATCAAAATTACTTTACGATTGTTCGAGGCATCCGTAAAGTTTAGTGGGGTAGCAAGGTCCGGCGGCACCCATTCAAGTTATAATTAAGTCTTGATTAGCCTTTTCTGATTGGGAAAGCTACGCAACGCGTGGCGTGTTACGGTAACGCCGAGCGTAAACTTACAAGGCGCGCTGTAACTTAGCGTTGTTTTGTTAGGGGGGGAAGTATAAGTAGGCATGGTTGCAACAAACGAATACAAGAGTGATGCTATCCGCAGTGTGTTAAGAAACATACTGGCGTCGCCTCGGTTTGCCTCGTCCCCACAGGTGTCCGCAACTTTGAGTTATGTTGTCGATGAAACGTTAGAAGGCAGAAGCGCACAAATAAAAGCATATACCATTGCCGTCGATGTTCTAAAAAAAACAGAAGACTTTGACCCCTCCGCCAATCCTATAGTTAGGGTGTTGGCTGGGCGATTGCGTGAGTCGTTAACAGGTTATTACGATTCCGATGACGGATTGAAGCAGTCAATCGTTATCACCATTCCTAAAGGTAGCTATGTACCGGTGTTTTCTGACCCCCTCGATATTGCGCCGGCGGCGCTGGGTTCAGAAGCCGAAAATACGCCGTCTTTTTCGCGGACTGTGGAAATCGAGAAGTTTGACGTTTTTTCAGGAGAGGCCACACCCGAAGCGACCGATGTCCGGTCCATGTTGATAAGCGAAGGCCTTCAGGCAGAACTGGTCGACAAGTTGTCGCGCTTCAAAGATTTCGTTATTATCGAGGCTACACAGGGTGCGCGGGCGTCAAATGTTCGCCTATTGAACACGAAACGGGCGGAGTATTCGCTGTCGGGTAAAATACGTATATCCGAAGCGCGGATTATTGTTACTCCTGTATTACGCCGCAGTGCGGATAACGCGATAATCTGGTCAAATACTTACGACGAGCTGTTTCAGAACACAGACGCGTTATTTGATATTCAGGCGACGATTGCTGCGGATGTTGCTGCGACGTTGGGGCAGCCTTACGGGACTATTGTGACCAGAATCGCAGCTTCACGTCCAAGCGTTGGCGAAATGGGTATGGATCATTATTTGGCGTTGGTGGATTTTTATCAGTACTTGAACAACAAGGCCGACGAAAAATTCGACGAGGTGTTGGAAGGCCTTGAGAATGCGACCGCCGAGGTGCCGGAATTTTCCTCGGCTTGGGCGGCGCTTTCCTGGATGTATACCTACGATCGCTTTCATGTCGACACTGAAATTGATCCGAAGGAAAATAGCGCCAAAGCTTTGGCGGCCGCGCAAAAAGCGGTTTATACCGACCCTGAAAACGCCATGGCACATCAATATCTGGCAGTCGCCAAGTTCAATGACGGTGATAACGCGGGGTTTCGCAAGGCCGCGCGAACCGCGTTGCGCCTTAACCCCAATGATGCCGAGGTATTGGCGGATATGGGTGGTCACTTCATTCAGCTGGACAATTCAGATGAAGGTAAGGCGATGGTGGAAAAAGCTATGGAACTTAGCCCTGGGCACCCCCCTTGGTACCATTTTTCAATCGCGGTGTACCATTACTCCCGCGAGCAAGCCGATCAGGCTGTGAACCACGCCCGCCAGTTCTTGCAAGAGGGCTCGTTGTCGGCGTACATCTTGTTGACGGCCAGCCTTGTTCAGGCCGGAAAAATGGCCGAGGCAGAAAAAACTTATCAACGGTTGTTGGAAAACAGGCCTGTTTTTGCCACCCATTATCAAGGTATTCTTGATAACTGGCCGCTACCGGATGATATGCAAGAAATGTTGCTACATGATCTCGAAGTTGCGGGTTTACAGGTGGTTATGACCAAAGCGGTATAAGACAGTCAAACCTCTGACTTGTATGCTGTGCCAAGGAGGGATATTCCAAAAGAAAGCGGAGGTATCATGAACAACGACTCACAATTACTCGTTTCCACGCAATGGCTGGAAGATCATCTGTATGCGCCTGATGTACGCATTCTGGACGCCACATATTTTATGCCTGATGACGAACGGGACGGACGGGCGGAATACGAGGCCTCGCATATTCCCGGCGCGCGCTATTTCGATATTGATGACGTGGCTGATAGCCGTTCCAGCCTGCCGCATATGTTGCCGCCAGTGGAAAAGTTTATCAGCCGTGTGCGGGCCATGGGAATTGGTGACGGCCATCGGGTTGTCGTCTATGATACGCACGGAATCTTCTCGGCGCCACGCGTTTGGTGGATGTTCCGCCTGTTCGGCAAGCAGGATGTTGCGGTACTGGACGGTGGCATGAAAAAGTGGATTGCAGAGGGGCGTGCCGTTGAAGACGTGCCGCCAATCGTGCGGGACCGCCACCTGACAGCGCGACGCAATGCTGCGATGGTTAAAGATGTGACACAGGTCGCTGCCAGTTCCAAACTCGGGGATTTCCAGATCATCGATGCCCGCTCTCCTGAACGCTTCAAAGGAGAGGTTCCCGAAGCGCGGGTTGAACTTCGTTCGGGGCACATTCCCGGTTCCATGAATGTATACTACAGCGATTTGCTGAATGATGATGGAACCATGAAGGGGTTGGACGATTTGCAAGCGATCTTTGATCGGGCAGGTGTGAATTTGGCCAAACCAACAATCACCACCTGCGGGTCGGGTGTGACTGCCGCCATACTGTCTTTGGCAATGGCGCGTTTGGGGCACAAGTTGAATGCCGTTTACGACGGCAGTTGGTCCGAGTGGGGCATGTATAACGATCTGAAAGTTGAAACCGGATGACACAAAAAGCGGGCGACGAGGTTGCTTACACGGTTACCTATCTCGAAATGGAGGAAAAGCCGGCGTTTCCCTATCCGCCGATGCCTACCGGCGGGCCGACTGTTTTATTGGCCGCGGATGAACCACCGGTGCGGTATTTCTTGAACATGTATGACGCGGTTGGTGCGGAATACGAATGGACGGACCAGCATGCAAAGCCCCTGCCAGAGGTTAAGGATTTCCTCAACGACCCTTCAGTAACGATGTTCACGCTAATGCGGAATGGTTGGCCTGCGGGTTTTTTCGTTCTGGATGCTCGTATCGCAGGCGAATGTGATCTGGCGTATTTCGGTCTCGTCTCCGAGGCCGTCGGCCTGGGCCTTGGTAAATACCTTTTACATACCGCCATTCTGATGGGGTGGGAGCTGCCGGGCGTAACAAAATTGACTGTTAATACGAATTCCCTTGATCACCCTCGCGCTTTACCGCTTTACCAGAAAGCAGGATTTGCACCCGTTCGACGTGCCGAGCATAAACGGATACTCACGCGCGATCGATCTTATTGAAGGACTATGACGATGTTCGAAAACCTTAAGCCACAACCCGAAGATAAAATTATTAAAATGATCGGCATGTATGCGGCTGATCCGCGTGACCAGAAACTCGACCTTGGTCTCGGAGTATACAAAGATGCCAAGGGCAACACACCTGTGATGCGCGCCGTAAAGGCCGCCGAAACGCGGTTGTTGGAAACGCAGGATACGAAGAAATACGTCGGGCTTCTTGGGAACCTCGATTTCGTTGATGCGATGCGCGAACTGGTATTGGGCGACAGCGTTGATGCGGGCCGTGTGACTGGCGCACAGGAACCTGGCGGGACAGGCGCAATCCGTCAAATTTTCGAGCTGATCCATATGGCCGAACCGAACGCGACAGTGTGGATTTCGAACCCGAGCTGGCCGAATCACGAAGCTATCCTAAAACACCTCGGCATGAAAATCGGCAAGTACCGCTATTTTGACGAAGCCACCTGTGGCGTTGATTTTGACGGTATGATGGAAGATTTGAACGAAATGACCGAAGGCGACGTTGTGCTGCTACACGGATGCTGCCACAATCCAACGGGTGCAAATATCACGACCGAGCAATGGGGATTGGTGACAGACCTGGTGCTGGCCAAGGGCATCACGCCGATGATTGATTTCGCTTACCAAGGTTTTGGTGATGGTCTTGAGGAAGATGCCGTAGGCATGCGCCTGATGGCCTCCCGAGTGCCGGAAATGCTGATTGCAGCGTCCTGTTCGAAGAACTTCGGCCTGTATCGGGATCGCGTCGG
>DFBD01000200.1 GCA_002367255.1 Rhodobacterales bacterium UBA3089
GCGGTTTACCAACGGACAGACGCCGCTGGAGCTGACGCCGGTAAAGACCGCCATCGCCGAGGCCGAAGCCGCGCTGGCCGTCAGCGGTCGCCTGCTGATCCGCAAATCGGGTACCGAACCGTTGATCCGGGTGGTGGGCGGAAGCGAGGACGGTGCGCTGCTGGAACGGGCCGTGGACAGCGTGGTGGCGGCGGTAGAGAGCGCGGTTTCAGGTTAGGATTGGAGGCTCTGCGCCCTCAAGAATGATCGACCGCTCCGAACCTTTACCGACCAATGCTCAACTACGAAACACCCGCAGAGCGTTTCAATGCATGTGTTGCGTCGACCCGTTGAAACCGCCGGACAATCCGGACCTTGATATATGGCTGCGCATCTAGCACTTTTGAGCCCATACAGGCGCACTCGGCGCTCGGGAAGCAGACGCAAATCTTTCCACATTACGCCGATAGCCAGATTCCGAAAATGCGTGACGAGGAGCTGCTCAATTCATAACGCCAGTTGATCATTGCTCCAACACGTTATTTCTGAACTATTTCGGGTTTTCCTGCCCATTGGTGCCCGGGCTTGCCGTGCCAGAACCCATTGGAGAATGGCGCGGCTATATCCAGAGCCGTCAGTTTTTCAACAGATTCTCCGGCGGAAACTTTGTTGTCGAGCGCGTCTCGGAAGACATTTGCCACCGCAACCATATCCTGCGTGTGCGGCACCAGGCGACAATGTGTGATCCCCATTTGTTGCAAGTCACTCAGCTCACCCAACAGGTTTATGTAGCTGTGCGACAGGGTTTGTATTCCGTTAACTGTCAAGAACTCTTGCTTATCAATTGTAACGAGCGGCATCCCGTCGGGGTCTTCTTCGCAGACGAACTGGCAATTGTCCTTGATCCGGCCATGGGCGCGGGCATGGTAACAACGGGCCGACAGCGCCAGCGAGGCACGTCCAAAAACCTGTACTTCAGTTGTGACGCCCGACTGCGCGGCGTATTGTGCCAGGATCGCGATCGCACTACGCGGGAGTTCAGGAGGCAGGCTGAAATGGGTGGCACCCAGTCCGACCAGATAAGCCATCGTGTCTTCGTTGTAGACGTTCATCAGCGAGCCAACACGATAGTTTTTGTCGGATAAATGCCAAAGCGCAGAGGTGTCGTTCACCTCAATTTCATAATCTTCAAGATCACAAAACCCGGCAATCATGTTCCGCTCACGTTTCAGCATCACCTCGGCGAGAGTTGAAAACACCACGGTTTTTCCGCCTCGCTTCAGGCGTTCCGCAACTTCGTCATAGTGCTTTTCAAAAAACGGTGTGCGCTTGGAACATACTACTTCGCCCAGATAGACCACATCCACCGGGGCCTCATCGGCGATGCGTGCATAGAAATCCAGTTTTTTCTCAGCGCTCCAATGAAACAGGATCGGCGCGAGTGTCAGTTGCGTCTTCATCATTACCGCCATGTTTTGCTTTTGAATGCGCCCTGGGTTTCTTTTTGGCCCTCGGTGAGCGCCAGCAAACCTGATATTTCAGGGTCTTTTCCTGCCATGACACTATCAACGGCGCGTCGATAGGCTGTGACCACCGATTTTACATAAGCACGTGAGCGTTGCCGTCCCTCAATCTTCAATGCCGTCACCCCGGCAGCCATCAAGTCGGGCAACAGCGAAGACAGGTTCAGGCTGACCGGCTCCTCAAACGCATAGTACGGGCCATCATGGGCTGCCGTCAGATAGCGGCCCTTGCAGATGGTTGGATAGCCCGCGTTCTCATCGCAGGAAAAACAATCGATGGTAAACTCGCCCAGCCTGGTCGACAGGTTACCGACGTCATCCTTGATATACTGCACTTGCGCTGCCGGCGAGCAGACGCCATCCATATTGGTCGACAACCCGGTGATATAGTTGGTCAGGCTGCACCGCCCTTCAACCATCAGGCCATGGTTGCCGAAAATGAATGTTTCAATCTCGCAGGGGATCGCATCGGCCATCATCTTGATTTCCGGAACGGTCATGATGCGCGGCAACACAACTCGTTTGACGTTGAACTCCCGGCAGTAGAACTTGATCGCCTCGGGCGTAGTGGCCGCTGCCTGAACTGACAGGTGCAATCGTATTCCCGGATAATTTTTGGCGATGTAGTTTGCCACCCCGATATCCGCGACGATAAAGGCGTCGACCCCCAGCCGCGCGCCGTTTTCAACGGCTTCCTTCCACAGGTTCACTTTGCCCGCAGGTGGAAAGGTATTCACCGCAAGCAGCACCCTGGTGCCACCGGCATGGGCGTGTGCCACAGCTTTTTCCAGTTCGGGTACTGTAAAGTTCAGCCCCGGAAAATTACGGGCATTAGTGGCGTTCTGGAAACCGCAATAAACGGCATCCGCACCCGCCTCGACGGCCGTGCGCATCGCCGAAGGGGTTCCGGCAGGGCACACCAGTTCTGGGCGATTCATCCATGTTTTCCTTGTGTCGAACTTTTGCGGTGGGCGGCACGGCGAAGAGCGGCAAGCACCCCTCGTCCAGCCCGACCAAACATATCAGCGACGCTGGCCGCGATGCTGGTATCAACGTCATCCAGAGCATTGCGCAAGCACACAACAGCCTCTGTATTGCCCGATATGGTCAAATCGCGCGAGAAAAACAGGGCGTCACCATCAGAATCGCCATCCACCAGCATCAGCAGATTGAGAAAGCTACCTGAAATTCTTGCGTCATGAGATGGGATCAAGCTACGTGGGAAGGCTTTTAAAATCGGGCCATCGGGATCGGGGCGAAGAAGCATCACAAACGGAAGGTTCGTCGGATCAATGATGAAATTCGCTTTGATATGCGGCCCTAGTCTTCCGAACATATCCGGATTGTCCGTGGCGATCCGATTTACGATGCGCCGCAATACGGGTTGCATAAGGAACAGCGGCAGAGGCGGCTTTCGAACCAGACCCCTTTTTGCTGATCCGGACATTGCCGTTCTTGGATCACCGTGCGTCATGGGGCTTACATAACATCCCCCGAACTATCTAACTTGATTTATGTCAAGTCAAAGGGGGTAAGAGCAAAATCTGTTACACTTGGCGTTGTCGCCGGGTCTTTGTGAATCCACCTGTTGCTGAAAGTTTTAATCAATTGGGGGGCGAATGGCTGAAAATCGAAAATTATGCAGGTGGTTTGTGACCGCTGCGAAGGTCCGGAGCCCGCCCGCCGCTGCAAATTTATGCGGCGGCTGCCTTGGTCCAAAGGGCTCTCTACCGCTGTTCATCGAAGGTCAGTTGTGGGCCGTATTCGCCGGTTAATCCAGAAACAACGAAGGTTCGCAAAGCTCGCATCTTCCAACACGGAACATTTGCCAGACAATNNCCACCTTCATATCTGCCTTAGCAATCGCCCGCCGCCGCGCAAAGCTGGTCCTTGACCATCGGGCCGACCTTGCCGAAATCCATCTGCCCGGTGTATTTACCCTTGAGCTCGCCCATTACCTTG
>DFBD01000017.1:0-720 GCA_002367255.1 Rhodobacterales bacterium UBA3089
CAAAGCGGAACCCGCAGGTGACGGGTCGTACAAAATCACCGGCCAGAAGATTTTCATCTCGGCGGGCGAACACGATATGGCGGATAACATTATCCACCTCGTTTTGGCAAAAATCCCGGGTGGGCCCGATGGGGTTAAGGGTATTTCCCTGTTCATCGTGCCGAAATTCCTTGTGAACGAAGATGGGGCCCTTGGCGCGCGCAACGGTGTAGCCTGCGGAATGCTTGAAGAAAAAATGGGCATCCACGGAAATTCCACCTGCGTGATGAATTATGACGAGGCCGAGGGCTATCTGGTAGGCGAAGAACACAAAGGCCTGCGCGCCATGTTCACCATGATGAACGCCGCGCGTCTGGGTGTTGGTCTGCAAGGGTTGGGTCAAGCCTCCGTCGCGTATCAAAACGCCGTGGAATACACTCGTGAACGCCTACAGGGCCGCGACGTGACAGGTGTTAAAAACCCTGATGGTCCTGCCGACCCGCTAATCGTACACCCCGATGTGCGTCGCTCTCTGATGGACCAAAAATCGTTCATTGAAGGCGCACGGGCATTTATCCTCTGGGGTTCAACCCTTCTGGACGCTGGCGATCTGGCCGGTGACAAGGACGCCGAAGGGCTGGTTTCATTGATGACCCCCGTTATCAAAGGCTTCCTGACCGACAAAGGTTTCGACATGACCGTGCAGGCACAACAGCTTTACGGAGGTCACGGCTATATCGA
>DFBD01000017.1:779-2656 GCA_002367255.1 Rhodobacterales bacterium UBA3089
AAAACCGACTTCCTTACCCCGTTGAAAGCTGCGTCCAAGGATATGCAAGCGGCCGCGATGTACTTCATGGCCGAAGCACCGAAAAACCCGAATGCAGCCTTATCCGGTTCCAGTGATTTCATGCACCTGTTCGGGCATGTTGTGCTAGGTCTGATGTGGGCGCGCATGGCCAAAGCCGCGCAAGACGCACTTGCCAATGGCGCGAGTGACGTAGCGTTCTACGAAACCAAACTTGCCACAGGACGGTACTATATGGCTAGATCACTGCCGGAAACCGCCCTTCGTTTGGCCCGGATAACCACGGGCGCCGATCCGGTGATGGGCCTGGCTGCCGAGGCATTTTAATGGGTAAACGTCTTCCCCTGACGGTTCGCCGATCCATGAACCTGACCGAACCCGCTTACGAGCGGCTTCGGTCGTTGAATGCGGAATACGGGCTGGGGAACAATTATTTGTTAACGGTATTGCTGGAACACCTCGACGATTACGCCGACGCCGACAAGCTGGCTTTGGTATTTCGGGAATTCATAGACGAATATGGCGCGCCTGCCCCGGGTGGTATGAAGAAATGACATTTAACAACCATAAATCCGACTGGGTGACGTGCGGGCGCGCTCAACATATCTGCGCTGCTTCAAACGAAATCATGAAAGACCCAATCGCGAGGAACTTCAAATGATGACGCTTGTGGAAAAACCTGATCGCCTCCGGCGGGAGTATTTGTGCAAACTAGAAAGTAGTGCGCCCTTACTTCGGGGTTATCGAAGCAAGGGCGACTTCTACTTTGACGGCCATCGGCTCTCCAGCCTGTACCGCACATTAACTTTACGTGCATCGGGGTTAACAAAAAGTATACAAGTTGCTTCTTCTTTGCAAAAAATACTCAATTCAAACGCTAATCAAAAGGTGACACCATGAAACTGTTTTGCTTTGGTGAAAGTGGAAATGCTTATAAGGCCGCCCTGTCGTTGCAATTGGCAGGGGTCGAGTGGGAGCCGGTTTTTGTCGATTTCTTCAAAGGTGAACATAAATCGCCGGAATATCTTGCAGGAAATACGATGGGCGAGGTCCCGCTACTCATTGACGGAGATCTGTATCTTTCACAGTCCGGTGCTATTCAGGATTATATCGCGGAAAAAACTGGCAAATTGGGCGGCAAAACTTCTGACGAGCGCCGCGAGATTCTGCGTTGGGTATTGTGGGATAATCACAAACTGTCCTCTCAGGCAGGCATGGTGCGGTTCTTGATGAATTTCTTACCTGAAGACAAACGCCCTGCCGAAGTTATCGCCTTTATGCAAGGCCGCCTGAAAGCCGCTTATACGACACTCGATAATGCTTTGGACGGCCGCGACTGGTTGGTGGGCGACGAAATAACCAACGCCGACATATCCTGTTGCGGATACCTTTATTACCCCGAGCCTTTCGGGTTTGATCGCAAAGATTACCCTAACATTGACGCTTGGCTGGATCGTATTGCCGACCAACCCGGCTGGAAGCACCCCTATGACCTGATGCCCGGCTCCCCTGCGGACCGCGCCTGAAACTGAAGGACACGATATGACCGAAGCATATATTTATGACGCAATCCGCAGCCCACGTGGCAAGGGGCGCAAGGATGGCGCGTTGCACGAGGTTACCTCGGTGCGACTTTCCGCCAATGTTCTGAATGAACTGGCCACCCGCAACGATCTGAAAACCGAAGCGTTGGAGGATGTGATCTGGGGCAACGTGACCCAAGTGATGGAGCAAGGCGGGTGTCTTGCCCGTTCGGCTGTTCTGCTGTCCGATTACGCCGAAAGCGTGCCGGGCCTGTCGATCAACCGTTTCTGCGCTTCGGCGATGGAGGCTACCAATATTGCCGCCAACCAAGTGCG
>DFBD01000078.1 GCA_002367255.1 Rhodobacterales bacterium UBA3089
GATTAAATCTTTTGGGAGTAATGAAAGGCAAGTCTTTCACAGCAGCGCGTTTTCGGTATTCCTCATCGACATCAAGAATTGTGTTGATAGGCGGCAAGGGTTGTTCCTGCCTGGGACGGAGTGGACGGCGTCGTGCTAGAATTTCTGCAAGCGAATGCTGAATACCCCGCACCCGACGCGGTCCCATCCCGGGTATTTCGCGAAGCTTGCCGTTATGCGCGGCAACTTCCAGCGCCTCTAGCGTCTCAATGCCGAGTTGGTCGTGGATTTGTTCCGCTAACTTCGGACCGACCCCAGGAATACTTTGAAACAACTTTTCAGGGTCAAGTGATCCGCGCAGTCGCTGGATCATGACAAGGTTTCCAGTTTCAAGTATTTCTTGGATCGCAGCCGAGATAGACTCGCCAATTGCGGGGAGCACTTCCAGTCCTGTACGACCGCCCTCGGCCAAAATCTTGGAAACCGGACTTTGCATCAAGGCGACCTTCTGAGCAGCCTCGCGGTAGGCGCGCACGCGAAACAGGTTGGCATTCTGTTGTTGCAGGAGGTTAGCAACCTCATCCAGTTTTTCCGCTATAAACCGGTTTTCGCTGGACGCTTCAGTCGGGCTTTTCTTCGGTTTTTCAAGAGCTTTAGCCATTTCTAAATCCTCGATTACAGGTTGCCCTGTCGGGAATAGGGTCCCTATTTTCCGATCGCGATCTCGATCTCGTTAATAACGGTATCCACACCAAAGACGCACCAGGCGTCATTTTCTGCCATCTCCCGCTGCAATTCGCTAGACAGGAAACCGGTCAACCGAACGGTTCGTGTACGCACACCGACCTTGACCTGCGCGGCATCCAGATAGGGATTTTTCTCCAGCACCAAGTGCACCGCCCCAGCTATTTTGTCAGCTCCGTCTTCCTCGTCTGGTTCAACTGCCATACCATTGATGACATCCCGCGAGCCCGGAATCCACCACGCCAGCACACCGATATACCGCTTGGTAGTCAGCCCGCACAACGTGCCGTTAAGGGTAACGATACCATCCACCACCTCGTAGTCGATCGAGCCGTGCGGGTCCGGCGGGTCACTTATTGTCTCGCAGCCTGCGCCTCGATACTCGCGGATTTTCAAACCAGCCAGTGCGGGGTCTTGTGAATAGGCTGCACGCAAATGTGCCCTGATCTCGGCGTCTCCCATTTGATCAGCCGGTGCCACGCGCACTCTGTCAACAATTCCGGTGATTTCAGGGGGCGCTGCCGCCGTCTCAAGAGCAACCTTCTTCTGTGCGACGGTCTCGACCTCGGCTTCAAAAATCAGAACGCCGTCTGCGTCCAGTTCAAGCCGGTCAGGATTGAAGGACGTGCCAAGCCGTGTCTCGCTTTTCAGGGCCGCACGAAGGTCGTTTAAGACCGCTAACCCTTCTTCCGTTTCTTTATGGGCCATGGGACCTCCTACAATTTGCTTCGCTGTATTCTAGACGATACACGCCTCCAGTCGTTGAGCCAAGTCAATGAAACACGAAGAAATCTAAGGCAATGCGAGGGTCAGCTTGCCTGCATCATCCAGCCGGACAGATGCACCAAACCGCCCGTATTCCACGCCAAGAACATCCGCCAGCCACACGGTATCCTTTGGGCTTGCATATTCAAGCCGGAATTTTCGGAGCCGGAACGGCAATATCTGAACCTCGGTAAGGCGTTTTTCCGGCACGTCCAATGCCAGCCGATACATCAGCATCAAATCCGGTCGGAAGGTTTCGTTGCCCTGAATACCTTCATAGTCGTTGATGAAATCACCGCAGTCATAGAGGATAAGCCTGCCCTTATAGACCTCGGCAGCTTTGCGATGGTGGCCGGAATGACCGTGGATCAGGTCAACACCTGCCGTATCAATCAAGGCATGGGCAAAGGCTGTTTGCGCTTCATCAATCTGATAACCCCAGTTGGAGCCCCAATGCACCGAGACGATGACAAAATCTCCATCCCGCCGTTCACGATCAATCCTTTCGACCAGTTCACCAGCGGTTTGTTCCGTAAGGTCGGAAATATACTCAACTCCGGGTGTGCCCTCTCCGGCGGCCCACGACCGGGGAACACCGCTTGATCCATGACCTACTCCGAAAACCAAAACACGCCCCTTCCCCGGAACCTCTTTAATCCATGGCGCACGCGCCTCCCTCCGGTTCCGACCGGCGCCGGCATGCCCGATCCCTACCGTGTCCAGCGTGTCGAGCGTATCCTGAAGGCCGCGCCGGCCCCAGTCGAGCACATGATTGTTGGCCAACACGCAGCAGTCGATTTTCGCCGCGGAGAGACAGTCAATGTTGTCTGGGTGCATCCGGTAGTGGATGCCCTTTGCGGCATAGGTTCCGCTTTCAGTAATGCTGGTTTCCAGATTGACGATGCGGATATCCGGCGGGTCACGCTCCAGTATACCTAATGCATCGCCCCAAATATAATCCGGATCGACCTGCCGCGAGATCGCGCCATTCACCTGCTCCGCCAGTTCAACATAGGTTTCTGCGGACTTCACATAATTTTCGTGCAGGTGCGGGTGTGACGGAAATCGCTGAATCTGGTCAATCCCGCGCCCTAACATGACATCGCCAGTCAGGATTAGCGATAGTGAACCTTTTCCACTCATACTGCCGCACTGATTATGGCTTCATACCTCATAACGATCTGTTACGACATCGGCAAGGAAAGCATCGAATGCATCCCTGATTTCCTGAGTTTCCGCCTCCAGAGTCACAAAGGCCGTGCCGCGGTCCGGCAGGATAAACTCCGTCTCGAAGGCCTCCAAAGTCATTTCCTCGGGCGCGTCGGGAACCGATCCTTGTTCGGGAAGATGGGAGCCGAGGATATCCTCCACATGGATACGGAGCAGCCATTTGCCGTGGGAATTCCCCGCGGGCGTGACCTCAAGATTGCCGATTACAGTCATCAGGGAAACCTCTTCGTCTTTGCTTACGTCTGCAGCATCTTCCGTAATCGGTTCAGCAGTAAATGTGCGGTGCGCACTGACTTCCAACATAGGCTCGATGCTTGTCGCAAAATAAGCCTTCAGCCATTGAACGAGATGGCCGGTTGCAATGTCGGGATTATATTCCATTTCAGTTATCTCCAATCTAGATGCTAGCTTGGGTGAATTACCGTGGGCCGCACCACTCGCAAATTCTTAAAACTCGCCAGACTCCACCACGTCGCTGCCATCACCCAGCAAATCCAACCCGTCCGCCCAATAATCGGCGACAAGAGGGTGTGACAGTAGATATTCGGAAGTCGGCCCCTCGCGACGCCGATTTGCCATTTCCAGCACTTCAGCCCATTCTCCGGGCTCGTAGTCCTCGCGCCCAATCCACATCAGCGCCACCAGTTCATTCTGGTGATCAACATCAAGTGCATTCAATTCTTCCAGCATTTCCTGGCGAAGTAAGTCGTCGGGTTGCTCCTGAAGAGTGGCGGGAATTTCGTCGTCAGACGGATTACCAGCAATTTCTGGCGTGACAAGACCTTCGCGCACCATGATCGCACGCGTTTTCAAAATAATCCTGCGTAAATAGGCAGGATTTATAGACATCTCATTCATGTTTTATCTCCTATTGGCGTGGCGTTTTTTTACAGATGATTCTACCAACACGCATTGATTTCGGTCAAATGGTGAAACTGTCAATCTTGCCGCTTCAGCTTTTATCAAGGTGGAATATCACTTCAAATCGTTTACCTTTTCAACTGACGCTCCCATAGGGTTGTACTGTGAAACAATTAAAAGGCCGATGTCGATAACGTAAATCATTTTCATAGGTGCTGACGTTAAATAAGCGCCTAGACTGCGCCATCACCAATTTAAGGTAGAAAGTGCCAACTTCGAGATCTTGCCGATATTAGATGCACGCTAATATTTACACATGATGTTGCGAAGGACCGCATAGGGTTGGTAGATGGCGGGGCCGAAAATGTGGAAATTGTCGCCGTTCACTGCAGATTAGAGTAGCATTAGCAGTTTCTGAAAATCGACCGTTCACCCCACAAAATTTAAGATTGGATCAGCCAATGACCTAGATGCGCGGCGGGCTCAACCGATCACCACCAGAAGACGACATTGGCTGTAGGGCCGATCGCTGCAGGCGCGAAGACTTGGAACCCGTCGTTGAATAATTACGTCCATCTGTAGGGCCGTACCCAAAACTACTGCCCACCTTTGCTGAATGTGCCGACAAATGATATACAAACGTCAATATACGACCGTTCGGTACAATCGGATTTGATTTATCTCAATGCGCCTACAGTCCTAATCTCGATAATTGGGCATCCGGTATGAGAATTAAGCCGAGTCCTCTTGACCATTAAAGTGAGAATACATGGGAAATCGCAGCGCACCACCCCAACAGTCAGGCCCCAATCTACCGTCTCGGTGGATTTGGCAGATACTTCTGCTATTCGCAGTTATGGCGATCCTATCGTACTTCGCTCCTTTGTTTGTGTCCGCGCCGCGAATAGTTCCCTATAGCGAAATTAAAGAGACCATTATCAATGGCGAAGTGTTGGAAGTAACTCTTGAAGAGCATCAGATCACGGCAGTTCTATCCTCAGATCCGTTGCTAGAAGACAGCACTCTGCGGGCCGTGACGCCAACGCAGGGCGACTCGGAATTACTACCTCTTTTGGAGGAGCACGGAGTGATTGTGACTGCGGTGGCCCCGTCGGGACCTTCTATCCTGGCCAATTTTCTGCCGTGGGTGTTCATCCTGGGCTTCTATTTCTGGCTGACCAGGCGGATGTCGGGCGGTGCCGGAGGCCTGCCGGGCGGCCTAGGAGGATTGTTCGGCGGACGTTATTCGAAGCCGAGCGAAACCGAAACAGGTGTGACCTTCGCGGATGTCGCCGGTCAGGACAGTGCAAAACGCGAAGTATCGGAACTTGTTGAATTTCTACGTGACCCAGAGCGGTTTCAGAGAGTCGGTGCTGAGGTGCCTCACGGCGTTCTGTTGATGGGACCACCAGGAACCGGAAAGACGCTGCTGGCTCGTGCTTTAGCCGGGGAAGCTGGCGTCCCGTTTTTTTCCACGTCAGGTTCGGAATTTATCGAGGTGTTTGTTGGTGTCGGTGCCGGACGCGTGCGCCGCATGTTCGAGGAAGCCCGCAAACAAGCACCCTCAATCATCTTTATCGACGAACTTGACAGTATCGGCCGAACCCGTGGTACCGGCTTGGGCGGCGGTCATGATGAGCGCGAGCAGACCCTGAACCAGATTCTTGCTGAACTGGATGGATTTGCTGCCCGCCAAGCCGTAGTTGTATTGGCTGCGACCAACCGGCCAGATGTGCTTGACCCTGCGCTTCTTCGGCCAGGGCGCTTTGACAGACACGTAACATTGTCACTGCCAGACAAAGTGGCACGCCGCGCGGTACTCGATATTCACTCAAAAAATCTACCGCTCGAGAAAACGGTCGATCTTGATCAGGTGGCTGCGGGAACACCGGGTTTCTCCGGTGCCGATCTTAAAAATCTTTTGAATGAGGGTGCTATCACGGCGGCGCGAAAGGGAGCCGTGGAAATTACGGCTAGCGACCTCGACGAAGCACGCGACAAGGTGATGATGGGAACCGTGCGCACTTTAGCTATTCAGCCAGAAGAGCGGCATCGCCTTGCTGTACATGAAGCCGGTCACACCGCCGCAGCCTTTTACACAACTGGTACCGATCCCGTTTATAAAGTGACGATTATTCCGCGCGGACACAGTCTGGGCGGAACCCATATGTTACCCGAGAAGGAAAGACATACCCTGACGGAAGAATATCTCAGAGGGCAATTGACAGTGCTACTCGCCGGCCGCGCTGCTGAGAAGCTACTTTTGGGCTCTAGCAGTTCTGGCGCTGACGACGATATTCGGCGCGCTACCGAAATAGCACGATCGATGGTAGCCAGATGGGGCATGAATGAAGAGCTTGGTCCTGTCGATTTACGCGAAAGCGAGGACCATCCTTTTTTGGGTCAGACGATTGCACAACCACGCAATTTCGCAGACGAAACCGCCGCACGGGTTGATGACGCTGTGATTGCTCTGTTGCAAGAAGCGGCAGGAATTGCACTTAGCGTGATTGAAAAAAATCGGGATAGGATAGAGCAACTCGTGGTTCGACTAGAAGCCGAAGAGACCCTCGATGCAGCGGCAGTTCAGGACTGCCTCGATCCGAATAATACGGCCACTCCCTTCAAAAAGAAAAAGACCGGAGATACCTAACGAAGAATGAACTGTTTACTCCGCCTCTGTCAGTTC
>DFBD01000027.1:0-543 GCA_002367255.1 Rhodobacterales bacterium UBA3089
TAAGGGGCACCAGGACCTATGATAACGTCTATAACTCAGAGGTTTAGGACTTGCTGGCTGGGGAACCAGGATTCGAACCTGGACTAACAGAGTCAGAGTCTGCGGGTCTACCGTTAACCTATTCCCCAGTAGAAAGGCGTCATTTACGCAAGTGCATGTCCGAGGTCAAGAGGGGTGGGCAGTAATTAAGAGGCCAAACCAGAGCATAAATTACGATAGAGCTATAAGGCAAAATCGAATGTCATCCTTTTGACAGCCATCGGGTGTTATGGCGGGCAGAGAAATTGGATTTGGGGGTGACATGCAGCAAAAAAAACCGTGCGAAAACATTGAAAATTTTGCGAACATCGCACGCATGGTTGGCAATTTTCGTACTGCCGTGGGTTTTGATGATTGGCCTTACAGGTTTTTACCTGAACCATTCCAAAGCCATATTGAAATTGATCGAAACCACCGGATATGACGAAGCCCAGTTCGCCGACTGGCCAAATAGTGTGGAGGCGACGCTGGAGTCCGCTCTGGCCCTAGCTGAAACCATCTGGC
>DFBD01000027.1:671-861 GCA_002367255.1 Rhodobacterales bacterium UBA3089
GCCAGATGGCACACTTTTGCACAGTAAAATGTATTGGGGATTGATCTTCAAAAGCCTTCATACGCGTGGTTGGCTAAGCAGCCGGTTTGGAACCTGGATAGCAGATATTACCAGTTTTTCTTTGGTGTTCTTCTCGCTGACAGGATTATTTTTGTGGTGGATTCCTAGGGCCAAAAAGTTCGGGCGGATG
>DFBD01000027.1:940-6740 GCA_002367255.1 Rhodobacterales bacterium UBA3089
ATTTGTATTATCTGCTGACATATCGTCTGCGGCGCGTCTTTCTGTTTTCAATTCGATTTCAAAATGCTAGGCCCGCCGCAGGGAATTCTGCGACTGGGAACGAGCTATGACTGACATCAAACTGTACAACACCAAGACCCGCACGAAAGAGGATTTCGTGCCGATCGACTCTGCCAACGTGCGGATGTATGTCTGTGGCCCGACTGTCTATGACCGCGCCCACATAGGCAACGCACGCCCTGTGGTGGTGTTTGACACGCTGTTCCGGCTGTTGCGGCATGTCTATGGCGAAGATCACGTGACCTACGTGCGCAATTTCACGGATGTTGACGACAAGATCAACGCGCGGGCTGCCGAGATGAAAGCAAACGGTGATGCTCGCGATTTGAAAGCCATCATCCGCGGACTGACCGACCAAACGATTGACTGGTATCACGAGGATATGGAGGCGCTTGGAACGCTGCGCCCGACGCACGAACCCCGCGCGACCGAATACATCGGCCAGATGGTAGCGATGATTGAAGTGCTGATTGAAAAGGGGCACGCTTATGCTTCCGAAGGGCACGTGCTGTTTGATGTGAATTCGTATGACGCTTACGGCGCACTTTCTGGCCGCAAACTGGAAGACATGCGCGCGGGTGAACGGGTGGAGGTCGCGGATTACAAACGCGACCCAATGGATTTTGTGCTGTGGAAGCCTTCAAGTGATGATCTGCCAGGCTGGGATAGCCCGTGGGGCCGTGGCCGCCCGGGCTGGCATATTGAATGCTCCGCCATGTCGTTGGACTTGTTAGGCGCGACTTTCGATATTCACGGCGGTGGCCTCGATTTGCAGTTCCCGCACCACGAAAACGAGATAGCGCAAAGCTGTTGTGCAAACCCTGACGGCGGGTTTGCCAACGTCTGGATGCATAACGAGATGATACAGGTCGAGGGCAAGAAGATGTCCAAGAGCTTGGGGAATTTCTTTACGGTTAAGGATTTGTTGGACAAAGGTATTCCGGGTGAGGTGATCCGCTTTGTGATCTTCTCGACGCATTATCGCTCGCCGATGGATTTTACTGAAAAGAAGATGAAAGAGGCGGAGAAATCTTTGCTGGGCTGGAAGAAATCAATCGACAACTTTCGTGATGAAGTTTCGAATAGATTCGTCGGAAGTAATCCTCCAACAGAATTTATTAACGTTCTTGCAAGTGATTTGAATACTTCGCAGGGTATCACCGAACTTCACAAATTGGGGAAACAAGCCAAAAATGGCGACGTTGACGCTGCAGTAAAACTTGCCGAAGCGTTAAACTTCCTTGGATTTGATTACACCCACATATGGGATGTGTCCTTCGGATATTCTCTTAATAAAATACTACTCCCCAACGATAATGAACAAGCATCAGAACTAATTGACAAAATTCTTCAAGCACGTGTACTTGCCCGAAAAGTGAATGATTTTTTACGGGCGGATGCACTTCGTGACGGACTCGCAGCAGCAGGTGTTGTAGTAAAAGATACTGCGCATGGTGCTGAGTGGGAGCTTGATACTGACTTCGATGTCGCAAAGCTGGAGGGATTGTTATGACCAAAACCCGCCTCTACCTATACGACACCACGCTTCGTGATGGCCAGCAAACCCACGGTGTGGATTTCTCGGCTGAGGATAAAACCCGCATTGCCACGGCGCTCGATGATCTTGGCATTGACTATGTCGAGGGTGGTTGGCCCGGTGCTAACCCCACCGACAACGATTTTTTCGCGGCCGCACCGAAGCTGAACACCGCGACATTTGCGGCATTCGGGATGACCAAACGGGCAGGGCGCTCGGCTGCTAATGATGATGTGCTGGCGGCGGTGATTAACGCGAATACGCCGGCGGTTTGTCTGGTTGGCAAAAGCCACGACTTCCACGTCACCACGGCGCTGGGGATTACGCTTGAGGAGAATGTCGAGAACATCAAAGGTTCGTTTGAACACCTTAAAGCGCTTGGTCGCGAGGCACTTTATGACGCAGAACATTTCTTCGATGGTTTCAAAGCCAATCCTGACTATGCGTTGGAGTGCTGCATGGCGGCCTACAAGGCTGGCGCGCGCTGGATTGTTCTGTGCGACACCAATGGTGGTGCGCTGCCCGAAGACATAACGAAGGCCGTCAAAGCCGTGATAGCATCCGGCATTCCGGGTGACCGTGTGGCCATCCACACCCATAACGACACCGAACATGCGGTGGCTAATTCCCTTGCTGCTGTCGATGCAGGTGCGCGGCAAATCCAAGGTACGTTGAACGGATTGGGGGAACGCTGCGGTAATGCCAACCTGGTCACCCTAATCCCGACGCTGCTGTTGAAGGAACCCTACGCCAGCAAATACGAGATCGGCGTGAAACCCGAAGCATTGGAGGGGCTGACGCGCCTGTCACGCATGCTCGACGATATTCTGAACCGCGTGCCGAATGCCAGCGCGGCTTATGTAGGGGCTTCAGCGTTTGTACATAAAGCAGGGCTGCACGCCAGCGCGATTTTGAAAGACCCGACGACATACGAACATATCCCGCCTGAAACGGTGGGTAATGAACGGCTGGTGCCGATGTCCAATCAGGCGGGGCAGTCGAACTTGCGTAAACGCTTGGCCGAAGCCGGATTGGAAGTGGCTAAGGGCGACCCGGCCCTTTCGCTGATTTTGAACGAAGTGAAGGCGCGGGAAGATCGTGGGTTCGCTTATGACAGTGCGCAGGCAAGTTTCGAGCTGCTGGCACGGGACGTTCTGGGGCAACTACCGAAGTTTTTCGAGATAGAACGCTACCGCGTGACAGTCGAGCGCCGCCAAAATGCGCTGCATCAGATGATTACGGTGTCCGAAGCCGTTGTGGTGGCTAAAATTGCGAGTAACCGTGTGATCAGCGCGTCTGAAAGCCACTCGGACGAGGATGATCGCGATCAGGGGCCGATAAATGCGCTTTCCCGTGCTTTGGGCAAGGATTTGGGCCCCTATCAAGAGCTGATCGACGATATGAAACTGGTCGATTTCAAGGTCCGCATCACAGACGGCGGGACCGGGGCCGTGACCCGCGTTCTGATCGACAGCGAAGACGGACAGGGGCGGCGGTGGTCGACCGTGGGCGTCTCGGCTAATATCGTCGATGCGTCCTTTCAGGCCTTGCTCGATGCGATTAACTGGAAGTTGATCCGCGAAGGGGCTACCCCTGCATGAGCATTGATGCTTGCGCCGAACTGGTAAAGGCAGGTGATCCGGATCGTTACCTTTCGGTAATGGCGGCACCTGTCGCGGCGCGGGATCGTTTGTTAGTGCTCTATGCGTTTAATCTGGAAGTTGCACGTGCGCCTTGGGCCAGCAACGAAGAAATGATCGCCGAGATGCGATTGCAATGGTGGCTGGATACGATCAACGAAATTTACAACGGTAAAGTTCGCCACCACGAGGTGGTCGGACCATTGGCCGACGTGATTGCTGCGTATGACTTGCCGCAAAACCTGTTGGTGGAATTGATAGAAGCCCGTCGTTTCGATATTTACCGCGAAGGGCATTCAGGATTACCCGCCTTTGATGCATATATCGACGCGACGTCTGGCAACCTGATGCGGTTGGCTGCCATGTCACTGGGGGCGAAGGATCTGACCTGTATCGTTGACTTCGGATACGGGGTTGGAGTTGCCAACCTGTGGCGCGCCCTGCCAGCCTTGTACGCTGCCGGGCGGCATCCCGTGCCTGTTAATTGTGCGCTGGATCGTAACGCCGTAGCAGGGGGCGAAGTGCCAGAAAATTTATCCGATGCGCTGCGTTCTATTTCGGCCAACGCTTTGTCCAAGGTTCAGTCCGCTCGACAGGGGCGAAAAACCCTCCCGAAGGCAGTTGCGCCTGCGTTGTTGTCAGGGTGGCAGGTTGATGTGCCATTGAAAATGGTGGCTGCCCAGCCCAGAGGCGCGTTACGCCAACCGCTGGAAACCTCCGAGTTCCAAAAGAAACTGGGGCTGCTTTGGCGAAGCGCCACCGGTCGCTGGTAACGCTTAAACGCGTTTC
The DNA here is from genome assembly GCA_002367255.1 of Rhodobacterales bacterium UBA3089. Taxonomy (GTDB): domain Bacteria; phylum Pseudomonadota; class Alphaproteobacteria; order Rhodobacterales; family Rhodobacteraceae; genus NORP23. Next base: position 4,967 of record DFBD01000027.1, read on the forward strand.
TTGCCGTGAATTACAAACCAGATTAACGCGCCGCCTGCAAGCATCAGGAATGGGATCATTGCCAGATTAACAGCCATCCAACCATCCTGCGCAGTGCCACCGGAACAGTTCATCAAACCGCCCGAACTAAGCGAGGCGATTGTTACCATCCCGAATACGGCGAAGTCATTCATGCCTTGAATACGGCCACGCTCTTCTTCGGTGTGGGCCGCTGTTAGCATGGTTGTGCCGCCAATAAACCCGAAGTTCCAGCCGATGCCAAGCAGCACCAGAGCCACGTAAAAATTACCGAGTTCGACACCAGCCAAGGCAACTGCGCCAGCGGAGGCGAGAATGACCAACCCCAGTGCGATAATGCGTTCCACGCCGAAACGGTTAATCAAATATCCCGTGAAGAACGACGGGATATACATCGCCAGCACGTGCATAGATACGATATCGGCGGCATTCTCGGTTTCAAAGCCGCACCCTACTACGGCCAACGGGGTCGAGGTCATGACCAGGTTCATCAAGGAATACGCAACCATAGCGCTGATCATAGCAACTCGAATTTGTGGATCGCGAAGAAGTTCCTTACGCGAACGCCCTTGGGGGGCATCTGCATCCGGTTTCTTGGGCGTTGGGATGTCTAGGAATATGAACAGCAAAACACCGACCGCATTCAACGCGACGATCGCAAGATATGAGCCCATGAACGGGATCGGGTCCAATGCACCTTGGGTCAGTTTCACGATCTGTGGTCCGATGATGGCAGAAATCAAACCACCAGCCATAACCCACGAAATAGCTTTGGGGCGGTAATCCTCGCTTGCCATATCTGTGGCGGCAAACCGGAAAAAACCCTGTGCGGACATATAGATACCGGTAAACAGCGATCCAAGTAGGAACAGAGGGAAAGAGTTGATCCACAACGCTGTAGCCGCAAAACTGGCCCCGATGATGCCCCCCAAGACGCCGATAACAAACCCCGTGCGCCGTCCGTAATTCTGCATGATCGAAGACATAACGGGTGCCGTTAGCATCGATCCAAATACGATTAATGCAATGGGTAACGTAGACCAGCACGGGTTGGTCGACAGATATTGCCCAGCCAGCCCGCCCAGTACAAAGCTGATCGGCATCTGGGAGCCTAGTATAGCTTGCGCGGCTACTAGAACTTTGACGTTACGGCGCGCGACGGCGGTGGAATCGGTATAGGTCATGTGGCTGTACTACTCCTGCTCACATGCAAATTCCAGTAGATAAGACTATAAGACGTTATGTCATAAATTTGCTTTTGCCAGCTACGCTTAAATTGCGATACTCTGGAAACAAATAGGGGGTGGATATGGTCGAACGTATTATCGAAACCGATGCAGATGTAACCGAAGGGGCGGCATGGCTTGCAGCGTATGATCCACGCTTTGCAAAGGCATTGGAGCTGTGCGGTCCATTGCCATTACGGCGGCGCGAAGACGGGTTTCGTGAATTGTTAAACGCGATTACCAGTCAGCAACTCTCGGTCGCGTCGGCCAACAGCATCTGGGCGCGGATGGAGGCGGCAGGTATGTGCGACCCAGCCCCGTTGTTAGCAGCAAGCGAAGAAGAACTTCACGCCTGCGGGTTTTCGCGCCAAAAAATCGGCTATGCCAAGGATTTGGCAGCGGCGGATTTGGATTATATCGCCTTACGAACGCTGCCGTCAGGCGAAGTGATGCGCCAACTTGTGGCCATTCGCGGCATCGGGGCATGGACGGCTGAGATTTACGTCATGTTTAGCCTCGGGCGTGCTGAT
>DFBD01000028.1 GCA_002367255.1 Rhodobacterales bacterium UBA3089
GACCGTTTACCGTATCGGTGGCGCGCAGGCGATTGCGGCGATGGCTTACGGGACGGGCACGATCAAGCAGGTTGATAAGATCACCGGCCCGGGGAACGCTTTTGTTGCGGCTGCCAAACGGCGCGTGTTTGGGCGTGTCGGGATTGATATGATCGCAGGACCATCCGAAATTCTTGTGATTGCGGACAAGGATAACAACCCCGATTGGGTTGCGGTTGATTTGCTGTCACAGGCTGAACACGACGAAAGCGCGCAATCGATTCTGATCACGGATGATGAAGGTTTTGGCCAAGCGGTCGCTGCGGCCGTTGATAAGCGTCTGGAAACACTAGAGCGTCGCGCGGTTGCAACGCCAAGCTGGCAGGATTACGGAGCGGTGATTGTGGTTGATAACCTTGACCTTGCTGCCACGCTGTCGGATCGGATTGCCCCCGAACATCTGGAACTTTGCGTTGCCGATGCCGAAGGCCTGTCTGAAAAGGTTCGCCACGCCGGTGCGATTTTCGTTGGCGCGTGGACGCCTGAGGCAATCGGCGATTATGTCGGTGGACCGAACCACGTGCTGCCAACGGCACGATCGGCGAGGTTTTCCTCCGGTCTGTCGGTTCTGGACTTCATGAAGCGTACAACGATTGCACGGATGACGCCCGAGGCGTTGAAAGCTATCGGGCCTGCGGCCGAAACCTTGGCTAAATCCGAAAGCCTGGAGGCGCACGGGTTGTCTGTTCGCCTACGCCTCGATCAATTGAACGAGGGTGAAAATGACTGATACGGATCGTATATTCGAAGTCAATCTAGATGACTCCGGCTTGCCAGCGCCGACACCTGAAATCGAACAGGAACGCCGCGTCGCAATTTTTGATTTGCTTGAGAAAAACCTTTTCAAGCCAATAGGCCGCGAAGGGCAGGAGGTTCCGGCAGGACCTTATCGTCTGGATTTGTCGATTGCAGACCGCCGTCTGGTTTTTGATCTGCATACGCAATCGGGCGAAAAGGCGGGCGAGTTTCATCTTTCGTTAACCCCGTTTCGCCAAGTTATCAAAGACTACTTCCAGATTTGCGAAAGCTATTTCGACGCCGTGAAGCGCCTACCGCCTTCCCAAATCGAGGCGATTGATATGGGGCGACGTGGCATTCACAACGAGGGCAGCAATGTCGTCGAGGAACGTCTGGCAGGCAAAGTTAACACTGACAAAGCCACCTCGCGCCGCCTGTTTACGCTGATTTGCGTCCTGCATTTCAAGGGTTAAGGGCGCATGGCGGACAACCCAACATCTGTGTTGTTCGCTTGCGATCATAACGCCGTGCGCTCGCCCATGGCTGAAGGGATTATGAAGAAATACTACGGTACACGAATTTTCGTGCAATCGGCCGGTGTGAAACATGATTTGGAAGTCGACGGATTTTCTGTTGCGGTTGCTGGCGAAATTGACGTGCACCTCGAAAAGCACCGTGTTCGCTCTTTCGATGATATGGAGGAGTGGGGTGATGACATCGATGGGTACGATTTGGTGATCGCGCTGTCGCCTGCCTCTCAGCGTCGCGCCTTAGAATACACACGCGTACATGCGCTAGAGGTTGAATACTGGCCTATTTTCGATCCCACAGGTTTGGGGGAGTCGCGCGAAGATAAATTGAAGGTCTATCGCCAGATGCGCGATCAGGTTTCGCAACGGATAATCAATCGTTTCGGCCCACCGGATGAAATTGAGGGATAAAACGCTCTTTAGGCTTGAAATTTCAGCATTTACCCCTCATCTATGCCTCGCAGACAATTGTTTGCACTAAAACAACCAGATCGGAGATCACATGGCCAAGGAAGAACTTCTAGAATTCCCGGGTGTCGTGACCGAGCTTCTGCCGAACGCGACGTTTCGGGTAGAGCTAGAGAACGGCCACGTAATTATCGCGCATACTGCGGGCAAAATGCGGAAAAACCGTATTCGTGTGCTTGCAGGTGACAAAGTGCAGGTCGAAATGACCCCGTACGATTTGTCCAAAGGGCGCATCAACTATCGTTTCAAGTAACTTGCGACTGATCCTTGGATCAGGCAGCCCGCGCAGGCGCGAGCTGTTGGCGCAAATTGGTGTAGTGCCGGACGAAATCCGGCCCGCCGATATTGACGAAACCCCACATAAAAACGAACTGCCACGCCCTTATGCGGCGCGGCTTGCTGTGGAAAAAGCACAGGCGATTGATTCCGGCGATTTGACTCTGTCTGCCGATACCGTTGTGGCCGTTGGCCGCCGTATTCTAGGTAAACCCGCCGATATCGCCGAGGCTGCAAAATTCCTGACGCTCCTGTCCGGTCGTCGCCACCGTGTGACTACTGGTGTTGCGCTGCGTCTCGGGGGCAAGGTTTGGACACGAAATGTGGAAACAGTTGTGAAATTCAAACGATTGTCCGATGTTGAGCTGTCCGCCTATTTACGATCAGGCGAGTGGCAAGGCAAAGCAGGTGGTTATGCCATCCAAGGCATTGGCGGCGCATTTATTCCCGCCATTAACGGTTCGTACACCAATGTGGTGGGACTACCGTTAACTGAAACCGCGAATATGTTGATCGGGGCAGGGTATCCTGTCTCCTATGAAGGGGCACCCGCATGAAAGGGTCTTTAGCTGTATTTGACAATGAAATGGCGGCGCTGTTGGTTGATGGAAAGTTAACGGACTTACTGGTGGACCCACCGGAAGAAGACCCCATTCCGCGCCCAGAGGCGATTTATAGAGGTATTCTGGAGCGCCCCTTAAAGGGAATGCACGGTGCTATACTTCGCCTGCCAGACGGGCAGCGGGCATTTTTAAAAGACGCCAAGGGCATGTCGCCCGGTACGCCGATTGTTGTGCAGGTGGCAACATTTGCGGACGAAGGCAAAGCCTCGCCCGTTGCGCGTAAACTTTTGTTCAAAAGCCGGTATGCTATTGTTACACCAGCTAACCCAGGCCTGAACATTGCCCGCAATATCCATGATGAAGATGAACGAAACCGTTTGCTGGAGATCGCCCACGATGCGGTTGATGGCGGCGATGAAGGGTTAATCCTGCGCTCCGCCTGTAAAGGAGCTGATGGCGACATTATTGCTGACGACATTCACAGCATGCTGGATATGTGCCGCACTGTGATCGCCGGAACTGATGGTCAGGAGCCGGAGCTGCTGCTGGATGCACCATCAGCGACCGTGCGCGCGTGGCGGGATTGGGACGAACCGGATCAGGTGGAAAATACCGAGGGCGCGTTCGAACATCACGGTATTCTGGATTATATTGATGCCGCGATGGGGCCAAAGGTTAGGTTGGGTGAAACGGCGTGGCTAAGCATCGAGCCGACGCGGGCGTTGATTGCGATTGATGTGAATACGGGCGGGGACTTTTCCCCGGCGTCTGGCCTGAAAACCAACCTTGCAGCGGCGAAAGAGATTTCGCGGCAGTTGTTAATTCGTGGATTGGGCGGCCAGATAACCGTTGATTTTGCACCTGTTAACAAAAAGGAACGTGCGAAAATCGAATCTGCATTGCGGGCTGCATTCCGGCGTGACGGGGTGGATACGATTATTGCCGGATGGACGCCGCTGGGTAATCTGGAGCTGCAACGCAAACGCGAGCGGTTTCCGCTGAAAGAGGCTATGAAATGAGCTGTCCTATTTGCCAAAAGCCAACTGACCCAAAACTCAAACCATTCTGCTCCAAGCGCTGCGCAGACGTTGATCTGGGCAAATGGTTAAACGAATCTTACGCCATTCCCGCACCGCTTGAGGGCCTTACAGAAGAAGATGAAATAGCGTTGATGGCGGCTGCGCAAACCAAGCACTGAAATTCCACGAAATTTCCCGAAAATTGCTATGGACAGTCGCCAATATCTAACCTAAAACGCCCCCACCCAAGGCAAGATGCCTTACCCGTGCCCGGGTAGCTC
>DFBD01000104.1 GCA_002367255.1 Rhodobacterales bacterium UBA3089
ACGCTGTATGGCGCGATAATCGGCCGTGTTAAAAATCTGCTTCTAAGTTTTAAGATGCTGTTTCACAGTGTGTCTTACGTCTCGGCCGGAGGTTTGTTTTACCTTTTCAACAGGGCACGAGGCGAAAAGTATCTTGCTGTTTCGCTCCTTCGTCTAAGCAGGTCAATCGGATACCTTCTTGCCGTCTTCGTGCCGCTGTCACCGGTTTACGCGCAGGTTGATGGCAACTAGGCCATCTGGGTCACGATCTCTATTTCGCTTTCAAGCGTTCGGTGTACAGGGCATTTATCCGCAATGGCCATCAGCCGCGCAAGCTGGTCTTCGTCCAGATCCCCTGTAAGCGTGATTATACGGCGGAACTGGTCGATTTTATGATCCCCTCCGTTGCAGTGGTCGCAATCGGCGGCGTGAATTTTGTTGTGGGTCACATCCACACTGACATGTTCCAAGGGCCATTTCTTGCGCCTTGCATACATGCGGATCGTCATGCTGGTACAGGCCCCAAGACCCGAGGACACCAGTTGATAGGGCGAGAGGCCAAGATCGGTACCGCCGTAAGCAAGCGGTTCGTCGGCCAGCAGGTGATGCCTGGGGCCGACGCTGATGTCTTGTTTGAAGCCCTTTGGATCGGCCTCGTCCACGCGCACGATGCCTTCGGGGGCGCCGATGGGGGCGGCGGGTTTGGGCAGGTCGAGGTATCGGCTGGCCCACGTAGCAATGACCGAGGCCGCGTATTCAGCGTCCTTGGCCTTTGTCAAAAGGTGGTCGGCGTTGTCAAGCGTCACGAAGCTTTTCGGGTGTTTGGCGGCGGTGAAAATATCGGCGGCGTTGTCTATGGAAACTGTGGCATCCATGGGCGCATGCAGGATCAGCAGGGCTTTTTTCATCGTTGCTATCGCTGGCAGCAGTTCGGCAGATGCGATATCGTCAAGGAATTCGCGTTTGATCGTGAAGCCGCGACCTACGAGGCTGACGGTCGCTTCGCCGTGTTCGCGGATCTCGTCGATGTGGCACCCGAAGTTGGCGGCGACGTGTTCCGGGTCGGAGGGCGCACCAATGGTTACGACGGCCTTAACGCTTGGGATTTGCCCGGCCACTTTCAGAACGGCCGCGCCGCCAAGCGAGTGGCCAACCAGTAGGCTGACAGGTTTTCCCTGATCTTCCAGAAATTTTGCCGCCAGCCGAAGGTCTTCGACGTTCGAGGAAAAATGTGTGTTGGCGAATTCGCCTTCCGAATGCCCCAGCCCCGTGAAGTCGAATCGCAACACTGCAATGCCAGCCGAGGCGAGGCGTTGGGAAATGCGCTTGGCCGCTAATATGTCTTTTGAACATGTAAAACAGTGGGCGAAAATCGCTGTGGCTAATATCGGGCCGTTGGGGGTGTCAAAACGGGCGGCCAGATCCGCGCCTGAGTGGCCTTTGAAGGTAAGTTTATCGCTTGGCATTGCATTTCCCTTTTTGTTGTCTCTAACCTAGGGTTTGAAGGATCAAGTGCAAGCCGTTGCAACATCCTGTTACGCGAACGTGAGGTGTTAGGTTGAAGCGGATAATTGATTTCGGGCTTTGGGGCGTTGTTGCCGCCGCCATCGGGTTCCTGCTGGCGGGGTATCTGGGGGCGTTGCATCCGGCGTTCGATTCTGTGGGGGTATTCCGGCTTTATGCGCTTGGGGCTGTTTTGATGGCCCTGTTGATGGTTGTGGCCTTACGGCGGTGGCGGATGGCGTTGGTCAGCGGGGCGGTTCTGCTGTTGGTCGGGACCTTGATGGTGCCCTATGGCAATGCGCCGACGCTCGAGCAGGGGGACTTGCGGGTGATGCAATCCAATCTGCTGTTCTTGAATTCAGCGCGGGAATTGGGGCCATATGCCCGCCAGGCCGCTGCTGATGTTATCACCTTGCAAGAGGTAACGCACCGCAGTCAGCCGAGCTTGCAAGCCATGCGCAAGGATTACCCACACCAGATATTCTGCGGCTTTGCGAGTGTTGGCGGTGTGGCCATTTTGTCAAAATACCCGGCACTTTCTTCAGGTTGCGAACGGGGCGAGGGGATGGCATGGCTTCGTATTGAAACACCCAGAGGGCCGTTCACAATTGTTGTGCTGCATCTGCACTGGCCATGGCCTTACCAGCAAGCTGAACAGTTGGCCAAGCTAATCCCGCAACTCGAATCCCTGCCGCGTCCCATTGTCGTTGCTGGTGATTTTAATATGGTTCCGTGGAGCAACACCGTGCAACGTATCGAGGCCGCTACAGATACGCAGATAATCCCCGGCATTCGGTTTTCGCTTAACCTTTACGAAGGCGTGGTTCGCCTGCCCATTGACCATGTGTTAATCCCGAAAGGCACGGTCGGTCGCGCGGAGATAGGGCCGCAGCTTGGTTCGGACCATCAATCGGTTCTTGCGCAGATAGCTTTTGAATAGCAGCGCTTGTGTCAAAGGGGATGTAGTATTTGTCGCATGCCCCTTTATATCGCGCGAGGGCTGCTTATGTGTGGTTGATAACACACGCAAATAAAAGGACATGAAAATGACGTTACGACTAGGCGATACTGCCCCGAACTTCACTGCCGCGACAACCAAAGGCGATGTAAATCTGCACGAATGGAGCGGTGACTCTTGGGTGTTTTTCTTCAGCCATCCGGGCGATTTCACCCCGATTTGCACAACCGAGATGGGCATGACGGCCAAACATGCAGCGGATTTCGCGGCGCGTAATGTTTTGCCGTTGGGTCTTTCGACTGACACAGTCGAAGAGCATGAAAAATGGATTAGCGATGTGAACGAGACGCAAAACACCGATTTGCAGTTCCCGAT
>DFBD01000224.1:0-496 GCA_002367255.1 Rhodobacterales bacterium UBA3089
CCGCGCGCTATCTACCCGCAGGTTACTCGCAAATGGCACCCTATGCGTTGCTGCTTTTCGTGCTGGTGTTCCGCCCGAACGGGCTGTTCAGCCAAGTTCGTACAAAGAAGGTCTAGCCCATGCGTATTAACTTCAAGACCTCCTACAATCATGACATTCGGCTTTTCGAGGACCGTTTTACGTTTCTGAAATACGCAGTTCTAATGGCCCTAGGCATTGCGTTGCCATTCCTGATTGGCGATTTTTATCTGGGTGAGGTGACTAATGTTTTGATCTGGGCCATTGCCGGTCTTGGCCTGATGTTACTAACGGGGCAAACAGGGCAGGTAAGCCTTGGCCACGCCGCGTTTCTGGCACTGGGGGCATATAGTAATCTGATATTGCTGGATAAAGGCGTGCCGTTCATCATTTCCTTCCCGCTGGCGGGCATCATCACAGGCGTTGTTGGTACCATCATCGCCATTCCGGCGCTGCGTCTGCATGGCATCTATCTGGC
>DFBD01000224.1:532-4473 GCA_002367255.1 Rhodobacterales bacterium UBA3089
GTTGTCGGCATGTTCCCTCCGACAATCGACATCTTCGGATTCGAAATCGAACGGTGGAGCCAACCAGGCAGGTTCTATTACCTCGTTCTTATCACCACCGTTGTCTGCACGCTATTTTACCGCAACCTGTTGCGCGCGCCCCTTGGCCGTGCCTTCGCCGCCGTTCGTGATTCCGAAGTTTCCGCTGCGGCGATGGGGGTCCATATTTCGCGCACCAAAATGACCGCTTTCGGGATTTCCTGTGCCATAACCGGCCTCGCAGGGGCGTTGATGGGGTATTTTTCCGGCATGGTGAATAACGAGACGTTCACGGTAATTATTTCCATCCAACTGTTGATGATGATCGTGATCGGTGGTCTTGGCTCCATCCACGGGGCTTTCTTCGGCGCCTTCGTGGTGGCGTTCTTGCCGCAAGGCCTGTCCATCGCCAAAGGCTGGTTAGGGACTTCCAGCGTCGCAATCCCCGGCTTGGAGGCCGGTGTATTCGGCATGATCCTGATCCTGTTCATCCTGTTTGAACCAGACGGCATATATGGCCGCTGGGTCAAGACCCGCATCTGGTTCGAACTGTTCCCCTTTGCGCGCAAAGACATGTTCAAACGCCAAAAGTCCTATCTGAAGACGGAGCGTTTGCGATGAGCCTGCTGGAAATCAAAAACGCCACTCTGAAATTTGGCGGTGTAACGGCGGTGAACGATCTTAGCTTCAGCGTTGAAGAGGGCGAGGTCTACGCCATCGTTGGCCCGAACGGCGCGGGGAAATCGACGGTGTTCAACCTGATCTCGCGGTTTTACGATCCTTACGCGGGGTCGATCAGGTTTGATGGTCACAACCTGCTGGAACACCCACCCGAACGCGTCGCCGATTTCGGCATCGCACGGACGTTCCAGAATATCGAACTGTTCGATAATGCTTCGGTCCTGCAAAATCTGCTGGTCGGGCGGCATCGGCATCGCAATACGAATATGGTTCAGGAAATGCTGTTCACCCCCAAGGTGCGGCGCGAAGAGATCGCGCATCGCAAGGCGGTGGAGGAGGTGATCGATTTCCTCGACCTCCAGCCTTACCGCAACAAACTTATCGCTGGTTTACCTTACGGCGTTCGCAAAGTGGTGGAATTGGCACGCGCACTTGCCTCTGGGCCGAAACTGCTGCTGCTGGACGAACCTGCCTCTGGTCTTTCCGTCGAAGAAACGCAGGATTTACGCTGGTGGATTGATGACATTCGCAAACAGATGGGCATCACGGTTCTGATGGTCGAACACGACATGGGGCTGGTATCCGGCGTTTGCGATCGCGTTTTGGCACTGGCTGACGGGGCGAAGCTGGCCGAAGGCACACCTGCCGAAGTACAGGCCAACCCCGCAGTGATCGAAGCGTATCTTGGCGTGGGGGCGGCGTGATGGGACACTTGCTGGAAATCCGCAACCTTGAAAGTTTTTACGGCCCGATCATGGCCATTCGAGGCATCAGCCTGACGGTGGACCAAGGTCAGATCGTTACCGTTCTTGGCGCGAACGGGGCGGGTAAATCGACATTGCTGAAAACAATCTCGGGCATCATGGAGCCCGAAAAAGGGCAGGTGATTTTTGATGGCGAGGAAATTCAGGGGTTGGAGCCCCATGTGATCGTCAAAAAAGGCATCGTGCATGTGCCCGAAGGCCGCGAAGTTTTCCCGTTGATGACGGTTGATGAAAACCTGTCGCTCGGGGCCTATACCCGCACCGATAAAGCGCAGATAGCCAAGGATCGCGAGATGGTGTTCGATTATTTCCCGATCCTCGCCGAACGTCGAGACCAGGAGGCCGGAACAATGTCCGGCGGCCAGCAACAGATGTTGGCAATCGGGCGCGGTTTGATGCTTAACCCCAAAATTATGCTGCTGGATGAACCCTCCTTGGGTCTTAGCCCACTGCTGGTCCAACAAATTTTCGATATCCTGAAACGTCTGAACAAGGATGAAGGCGTGACCATGGTGCTGGTGGAACAGAACGCCCGTGTCGCCCTTGATCTGGCCGATGTAGGGTACGTGATGGAGGTCGGGCGTATGGTGATGAACGACACGGCCGATAATCTGGCGGCTTCTGAGGACATTCAGAATTTCTATCTGGGTGTGCAAGAAGACAGCCAACGCGGCGAGCGGCGTTGGAAACGTCGCAAAACGTGGCGATAGGGGGCGGGTATGGATAAACCTCTGGATCAGGAAATTGGCGGCATTCGGGTAAATGCAACGCCCGGTCAACGCCCGATGCTGATCGACGGTGCTGACACTTGCGTGGCGTTATTTGCCAGCCGGTGCGCCGAACTTGGCGACCGTATTGCGCACCGCGAAAAGGACCTCGGCATCTGGCAGGCCTATTCGTGGGCCGACTATTACGAGGCCGCCCAAAACATCGGCATGGGGCTGGCCAAGCTGGGCCTGAAACGCGGCGAGGTGGTCTCGATCCTGTCCGAGGACCGAAAGGAGTGGCTGTACCTTGATATGGGCATCCAGTGCATCGGCGGCATTGCCTCGGGTGTTTATACGACGGATAGCGCCAGCCAGCTGGAATATCTGCTGCGCGATTCAGGCAGTACGTTTTTGGTTGTCGAAAACGACGAACAACTGGACAAGTTTCTGGAGATCGCGGACCAGGCGACCCTAATCAAAAAGGTCATCATTCTGGATGACGACGGGCTGCACAACCTGAACGATGACCGCTTCATGTTCCTCGATGAACTCTACGAAATTGGCGCGGCGCACAACGCGGAAAACCCTGATATGTTCGGGCAGTCGATCAAGGATGTTAAGCCAAGCGATACCGCTTTGCTGATTTACACATCCGGAACGACGGGCGCACCCAAAGGGGCGATGCTTAGTCAGGAAAACATCATGGCCACGATCGAGGCAGGCCTACACTCCGTGCCCGTTTTGGGTACCGACGAGCAACTGTGCTTTTTGCCCCTTAGCCACGTTCTGGAACGCTCCGTTTCCGTGTATACCCCGATTTCGGCGCGATGCACGGTGAACTTCACCGAAAGCCCCGAGACGGTTTTTGACAACTTGCAAGAACTCTCGCCGCACACGTTCACCGCCGTTCCGCGCGTCTGGGAAAAGATCTATTCACGGGTAACGGTGCTGGCGCAGGAATCCACGAGCATCGGGCAGATGGCTTATGGCATGGCAATCAAGGCGGGGATGAAACGGGCGGGGTATCTGCTGGATAACAAGCCGGTTCCGGCAATGGTGGCGGCAAATTATGCGCTGTGGAATCTGCTGGTGCTAAATAACCTGCGTCGGATGTTGGGGTTGAACCGGATCAGACGCGCCACGACAGGGGCCGCGCCGATCTCGCCCGAGCTGTTGCGCTGGTACACGGCCATTGGCGTTAACCTTCTGGAAGGTTACGGCATGACCGAAAACGCCGGCATCTGCTCCATCAACCGGGTCGGAGCCAACAAGGTCGGCACGGTCGGGCAGGCCGTGGCCGGGGTTGAAGTGAAGATAGCCGAGGACGGCGAGATTTTGACCAAAGGCCTGAACTCCTTCAAAGGCTATTGGCATAATAACGAAAAAACCGCCGAAACATTTACCGATGATGGCTGGCTGCGCACGGGCGATGTCGGGAACATTGACGCGGATGGGCATCTAAGCATTACCGGACGTTTGAAAGACATCATTATCACGGCGGGCGGCAAGAATATCACGCCCGCCGAGATAGAAAGCCGCCTGAAATTCTCGCACTACATTTCCGATGCGGTGGTGATCGGGGACCGGCGGAAATACCTGACGTGTCTGGTGATGATCGATCAGGAAAACGTCGAGAAATTTGCACAGGACGGCAAAATCCCGTTTAGTGACTTTGCATCCCTTTGCGCGGCCCCTGAAATCAATGCCTTGATCAAAGGCGAGGTTGAGGTCGTAAACAAGGAATTCGCCCGTGTCGAACAGATCAAGGACT
>DFBD01000209.1 GCA_002367255.1 Rhodobacterales bacterium UBA3089
CATCAACTGGTATTCTTTATCGGTCAGCGTCAGCGCAGGGGCAACGGTGATACTATCACCCGTATGCACGCCCATCGGGTCGACGTTTTCAATGGAGCAAATGATGATGGCGTTGTCGGCTTTATCGCGCACAACCTCCATCTCGTATTCTTTCCAACCCAGCAGGGATTCATCAATCAGGATCTGGTTAACGGGGGAGGCATCGAGGCCAGTGCCGCAGAAATGGATGTAATCCTCGTGGTTATAGGCGATGCCGCCGCCCGTGCCGCCCATGGTGAAGGCGGGGCGGATGATGGCGGGCAGGCCGATATCGTCCAGCGCGGCCATGCATTCGTCCATCGATTCTGCGATGGTGGCGCGCGGGTTTTCGATGCCCAGACGATCCATTGCTTCGCGGAACAGTTTGCGGTCTNNGCGGTCTTCGGCCATTTCGATGGCTTTGCGGTCCGCGCCGATCATCTCTACGCCGAATTTAGCAAGCACGCCCATGTCATCCAGCGCTAGCGCCGTGTTCAGACCGGTTTGGCCGCCCATGGTCGGCAGCAACGCATCGGGGCGCTCTTTCTCGATGATCTTGGCGACGACTTCGGGGGTGATCGGTTCGACATATGTCGCATCCGCCATGTCTGGGTCGGTCATGATTGTGGCGGGGTTGGAGTTGACGAGGATCACGCGGTAACCCTCTTCCTTCAGGGCTTTACAGGCTTGCGCGCCGGAATAGTCGAACTCGCAGGCTTGGCCGATAATAATAGGGCCAGCGCCGATAATCATGATAGAGGAGATGTCAGTTCTTTTAGGCATACCGGTTCCGCGCGTTTGGCCGCTTGCGCGGCAGGGGATTCGTCTGCGAGATGCAAATTGTGGCGGTTATAGTCGGATGGGCGAATGGCGCAAGGGGGTTGTCTGTGACAGATTGGGAGTTAAATGCTATATATGTTCCGAAAATTGATTTTATGGATACAAAGATTTGACAAGGAGACTAGGTTGAACGCGCCCAAATCACATCTGCAAGAATATCTGGAGTATTATAAATGTTGCGGCGCATTCGCTCCTATAAACCAAAGTAGCTGCAATATCGCCATCAAATTCAAGCGGTTTATTCCATATCTTCAATAGCAAGATATAAACGTATAGCCATCTGGGCATTTTCGCGCATCTGGCATGTACTGAGCCCAAGTTCAGGGCGTCCGGCGGATTCTTCCGGACTAGACTCTATGGCGCACTTTTGATTGCGCAGCGCGATAAGTTGCTCATAGTAACGGGTTAAGCTATTTGTCCAAGGTGTTGCCCCCTGAAGATTGTCTGCGTCGAGTGTTTCAATAACTTCTGCCCGTTTCAAACCTGCTTGAAATGTTTTGTCTACTATTTGCATCCACACCCCTGCTTCTTCAGAAACGCACACTACAATATCCGTCTCGCTATCAACCGCTCGACAGACCTCTACTGCTAGGCCCATACAAGCATATTTTTCGTTGGGTGTCGTTGCCAGTTCGTAACATATGCCCAGTTGTCCAAAAGCACTTTGAGCGTTAGCTGCGCCTTGGCCAAAGGCTAATGTCATCGCAACGAATATCGTAGAATAAAGTTTCATTTCATATGCCCAGTATTTTGGATAGATCCATATTTTAAGGTGAAGTTTATTACACCTATCTGTAGTATGTACTACTGATACGCTTAATCGGGGCGAAAATCTAGGTGATCTTGGGTTTTGCAAAGTTATGCTGGGGGTGTGATGCCAGTGAAATTTTGGACAATTTTGACTGTAGGATAGGCTGCGAGTGCTGGACAACCCTTGACAATCCCCCCCTAAACCTGTGTATCCAACCTCGACCAATTCTGTCAGTTTTAAGGACATATCATGCACGCTTTTCGCTCTCATAAATGTAATGACCTCAACGCCTCGAACGTTGGCGATAATGTTCGCCTTTCCGGCTGGGTGCATCGGGTGCGGGACCATGGTGGCGTTCTGTTTATCGATCTTCGCGACCATTACGGTGTGACGCAGGTTCTGGCGGATGAAGACTCGCCGGTTTTCCACGAACTGGAAAAGGTCCGTTCCGAGTGGGTTATCCGTATCGACGGCACCGTTAAGGCCCGCGACCCTGAACTGGTGAACAGGAACATTCCGACAGGCGAAGTCGAGATTTTCATTCGGGACATGGAGGTGCTTGGCGCATCCGAGGAATTGCCGCTGCCAGTATTTGGCGAGCAGGACTACCCCGAAGAAACGCGTCTGAAGTACCGCTTCCTCGATCTGCGTCGTGAAGGTATGCATAATCGCATGATGCTGCGTTCCAACGTGGTGTCCTCCATTCGTAAGCGGATGGAAGGCATCGGGTTCAACGAATTCCAGACGCCGATTATTACGGCATCTTCACCTGAAGGCGCACGCGATTTCTTGGTTCCAAGCCGTATGCATCCGGGCAAGTTTTACGCGTTGCCCCAAGCGCCACAGCAGTTCAAGCAGATGATGATGGTTTCGGGCTTCGACAAATACTTCCAGATCGCGCCGTGTTTCCGTGATGAAGACCCACGGGCCGACCGCTCGCCAACCGATTTTTATCAGTTGGATATGGAGATGTCGTTTGTAACCCAGCAGGATGTTTTCGATACGATTGAACCAGTGATGATTGGTGTGTTTGAAGAATTCGGCGGGGATAAAGTGGTTAACCACGACATCCCGCAGATTTCCTATAAGGACGCGGCGCAGTGGTATGGCTCGGATAAACCCGACCTTCGCAACCCGATCAAGATGCAGGTTGTTAGCGAACATTTCGCAGGCTCGGGCTTCAAGATTTTTGCCAGCCTTCTGGAGCAGGACGGAACCGAGGTGCGCGCTATTCCGGCCCCGACTGGTGGTTCGCGCAAGTTCTGTGACCGCATGAACAAATTCGCCCAGCAGGAAGGTCTGCCGGGGATGGGCTATATTTTCTGGCGTGAGAAAACTGCAGATTCTGTGGCGCAAGAGCTGGGCATCAAGGTTAAAGAAGCGCAGGCGATGTTGAAATCCGGTGAGGTCGAAGGTGGCATGGAAGCCGCTGGACCGCTGGCCAAGAACATCGGACTAGAGCGTACCGAGGCGATCCGTCAGCAGCTTGGCTTGAATGTCGGCGATGCGGCGTTCTTCCTTGGTGGCAAGCCAAAGTCGTTCGAGGCCGTTGCAGGCCGCGCTCGTAACATCATTGGTACCGAACTTGGTTTGACAGATCAGAACAGCTTCGAGATGTGCTGGGTCGTCGATTTCCCGATTTTCGAGAAAGACGAAGAAAC
>DFBD01000191.1 GCA_002367255.1 Rhodobacterales bacterium UBA3089
GGCCAAATCCGCAGTATCGTTCCAGATGCGTTCATCAATCAACGCCTGAAGCCCCGCACCATATGCGCCGGGTTTAGCGCCGAAGATACGAAAACCCGCCGCCTCGCCCAACGCGTCAACTTCACCGCGATACCGCGCTGCCAACGGGTTCATGTCTTCGGGCTCGTTCAGCGCCATGACGGCCCGCACCGCGCTGTCCAACAGGTCAATCTGTGCCGGAAACGCATCGCGGAAAAAGCCGGATATCCGCAGGGTTACATCGACGCGCGGACGGTCCAGCACACTTAGCGGGATAATCTCGAACCCTGTCACACGGCGACTGGCGTTATCCCACTGCGGCTTCACGCCCATCAGCGCCAGCATCTGCGCGATATCATCACCGCCAGTGCGCATATTCGACGTGCCCCACGCCGTCAGCACCAAGGAACGCGGCCAATCCCCTTCGTCCTGCAAGTGGCGTTCAATCAACGCATAGGCCGATTTCCAGCCCAATTGCCACGCGGCAGGCGTCGGCAAAGTGCGGCTATCCACCGAATAGAAATTCCGCCCCGTTGGCAGTGTGTCCAGCCGCCCACGTGTCGGGGCGCCCGAAGGGCCGGGGGCGACGAAACGGCCTGAAAGGCCATTGAGGAGCGCCCCGGTTTCAGCCTCGCCACATGCCCTGACGGCTGGCAGAACACGCGCATGTATTTCTTCAACGACCAAGCGAGTGCGCTTCCACATCGGGTCTGGATCCACCCCCTCGATCAGACGGCCAGCGATCCATTCCAGTCGCTCAACGGAATCGCCCAGACTACGCCATGTATCGCTCGAAGCAGCCCGCAAACTTTTATGCCGTGGCCCGTCGTAGGCGTCCCCCATTGCGCAATCAAGCGGATCGAATCCCATCTCCATATCATCGGCTAAGGCACGAATAAGCGAGGCATCCCCGCCCTTACCCAGCCCACGCGGCACCCGCACCAAGGCTTGCACCAGATCACGCTCCAACCGTCCCTCCGGCGAGGTCCCGAACACATGCAGCCCGTCCCTGATCTGGCTTTCCTTCAGATCACAAAGGTAATTATCAAGGCTGGAAAGCTGGCTCTGCTCGTCCGCTTGCCAATCAACCCCCGCGTCCTCGTCAATCCGCGTGGCTTGGCTTAGGGATAATATCTGCTTTGCCAAATACTCAAGGCGGCGCGGGTCCACCCCTGCTGCCTCGTAATACTCGTCAACCAATGCCTCCAAGTCTTTCAACGGACCGTAGGTCTCCGCCCGTGTTAAGGGCGGTGTCAGGTGGTCGATTATCACGGCCTGCGCACGACGTTTGGCCTGCGTCCCCTCGCCGGGATCGTTCACGATGAACGGATAGAAATGCGGCGTGGGGCCGAACACGACCTCGGGAAAACACTCGTTCGACAGGGCCAGCGCCTTGCCCGGCAACCACTCCATATTGCCATGCTTGCCCATATGGACGATGGCATTGGCGCGAAACTGATGTCGCATCCAGAAGTAAAACGCCAAGTAGTTATGCGGCGGCACAAGGTCTGGCGAATGATAGGTATCTTTGGGGTCAATGTTATACCCCCGCGCCGGCTGCACCCCGACAACCACATTGCCAAAATGTAGAATGGACAGCGTGAAATACCCGCAATCCACCTCGCCCGCTGTAAAGAACGGGTCCGCCTCGGGCTTGCCCCAACGCTCTTCAATACGGCGGCGCGTGTCGGCTGGCAGTTGGCCGTAATCAATCTGGTAATCAGCCATCGAAAGACGTTCGCCGCCCTCTTTGAAGGCGCGATCCGTCAGCCAGTTCGTCGGCCCCGCCATGATCCGCGCCATAAGGTCAGCGCTATCGGCAGGCAGGTTCCGCGTCGTGTAACCCGCCGCTTCCAATGCGCGCAAAACATCCACCGTTGCGGCGGGCGTATCCAGCCCAACGCCATTTGCCAGCCGCCCATCCTTGTTAGGATAGTTCGCCAGCACCAGCGCCACTTTGCGGTCTACATCGGGGGTAGCTGACAATTTCGCCCAATTCGCTGCCAGCTCGGCCACAAACGAAATCCGCCCACCGTGCGCGCGATAGCTGGTCACCAGACACTCGGTCGCCTCGTCGAAATACGCCTCGCCCTTAAAGCTGACCGCGCGGGTCAGGATACGCCCGTCGATCTCGGGCAGGGAAACGTTCATGGCAATATCGCGGGCCGAAAACCCGCTAAGGCTTTCCTCCCAAACTGCTTCAGTTCCGCCCGCAAAGACGATCTGAAACACCGGCGCGCCGGTCGCATCCAGCGGCGTCGGCTGATGCCCCTCGGCCCCCGATTGGGGCGAAGACACTGCGAAACTTGTCCCGTTCAGCACAACCGCAGGCGAAGCCTGCGTGAACAGCTGCCCCACCGTCGCAGCCGATACCGCATCCTTAAGCGAGGCCACAAACACCGGCAACGGGTTCAACCCTTGCCGCAAAAGCTGGCGCACCAAACGGTTAACCGGATGCAGCCCCGCACCTTGAACCAACGCGCGGTAGAAAACCAACGCCGCCAC
>DFBD01000023.1:0-2574 GCA_002367255.1 Rhodobacterales bacterium UBA3089
ACTTGGCAACGAGTACACCCCAGTGTGTGACATCCTCGATGAAAAGGCCTTTGTGAATGGCATCGTTGGGTTGATGGCCACAGGCGGTTCCACCAACCTTCTGATCCACCTGCTCGCCATGGCCCGCGCCGCTGGTATCGTGTTGGACTGGCAGGATTTCTCGGAAATTTCTGCGGTCACCCCGCTGATCGCCCGCGTTTATCCTAACGGTCTTGCGGATGTGAACCACTTCCACGCAGCGGGAGGCACGGGGTATATGATTGGCGAATTGCTGGCCTCTGGCCACCTTCATCCGGATACGAAAACCGTGGTTGGAACGGGGCTGGCGCAGTATACGCAAGAACCCAAATTGCGCGATGGGTCGTTGAGCTGGGAAGCCGGAACGACCAAATCCCTTAACGACAAGATTCTGAAAACCGTCGCCGATCCGTTCCAGCCAAGCGGCGGATTATCGCACCTGGAGGGCAACCTTGGCAGCGGCGTGATGAAGGTATCAGCCGTCGCCAAAGACAAACACATCATCACCGCCCCTGCCCGTATTTTCCACGATCAACAGGCCGTCAAAGCCGCTTTTAAAGCGGGCGAGATGACCGAAGACGTCGTTGTCGTCGTTCGTTTCCAAGGCCCCCAAGCCAATGGCATGCCGGAACTGCATTCGCTTACCCCCCTACTGACGATCATGCAGGAGCGTGGCCAAAAGGTGGCGCTGGTAACCGACGGTCGTATGTCCGGCGCATCCGGCAAAGTCCCGTCGGCCATCCATGTCTCGCCCGAGGCCCTGTCAGGTGGGCCGCTTGCGTGCCTGGAAGACGGTGACATCATTAAAGTGGACGCTGTCAGCGGTACGCTGGACGTGCTAACCGAAGGTGCCCTAGATCGCCCGAAAGCCACCGCTGATCTATCCGCCAACAGCTTTGGTACAGGCCGCGAAATGTTCGAGGTCTTCCGCCGCAACGTCGGCCCCGCAGAAACCGGAGCATCCGTTTTATGATCGAAACGATTGAGCAACTCGAAGCCCTTTACGGCACACCCAAGCCTGCCTCGCAGGTCAAAGTCGCTGATCATTTGACTGCCGAATATGGCGCGTATATCAAAGCGTCCCCGTTTGTCGCGCTGGCCACCGTTGGCCCCGAAGGCTTGGATTGCACGCCGCGCGGTGACAACGGCCAAGTGGTTTTTATCGAGGATGACAAAACCCTTTCGCTTCCCGACTGGCGCGGGAATGACCGATTAGACACCCTGCGAAACATCGTCCGCGACCCACGCCTGTCGTTAATGTTCCTTGTGCCCGGATCCAACACTGTCGTGCGGGTTAACGGCACAGGCCGGATTTTCGCCACGCCGGAGTTGTTGCAGCGTTTCGCCAAATCCGGCAAGGCCCCTCGTACTGTTTTGCTGATCACGATAGACGAAATCTATTTTCAATGCGCCCGCGCCGTGATGCGTGCTGACCTTTGGAACGGCGAACCCGCCCCCAGCCTGCCCACGGCTGGTGAAATCCTTGCATCTATGACGGACGGGGAAGTTGGCGGCACGGAATATGACAAAACATGGCCCGCACGGGCCGAAAAAACCTTATGGTGAGATTATGATAACCGCCCAAGATGCCTGCAAAATGAACCGCGAGGTTTGCGCCCTCGCCCCCGTCGTGCCCGTTCTGGTCGTCCACGAGGCCAGCACCGCGCGTGATCTGGCCGAGGCATTGGTGGCAGGCGGGTTGCCCGCGCTAGAGGTCACATTGCGAACGCCCGCCGCGCTTGACGCCATTCGCGCGATGTCTAAAGTCGCAGGCGGCATAGTCGGCGCAGGCACGCTGGTCACCCCTGCCGACGTCAAGGCGGCCAAAGCTGCGGGCGCGAAATTCGGTGTATCACCCGGGGCCACCGACAGCTTGATTCAGGCCTGCGAGGACGAAGGCTTGCCGCTGTTAGCAGGCGCCGCCACCGCAACAGAAGCCATGCGCATGCTGGAAAGAGGCTACGATCTGCTGAAATTCTTCCCAGCCGAAACCTCCGGCGGGGCACCCGCGCTAAAAGCCATCGGCGCGCCCCTTCCGCAGATCGAGTTCTGCCCGACCGGCGGTGTAAACCTTGCAAACGCAATGGATTACCTTGGCCTGCCAAATGTCATTTGCGCGGGTGGAAGCTGGGTAGCGCCTGCAAATTTGGTTAGCACGGGGGATTGGGCCGGGATCGAAAGCCTCGCCCGCGAAGCAAGCAAGCTAGGTCGTACACAATGACGGATATTTGGGCTGATCTAACGGCACACCGCAAGCGCACCATCGATACGCGCATCAGTGACTTATTGAATGATTCCAGCCGGTTCGATACGTTTTCGACCTCGCTAGGCGACATGCTTCTGGACTATTCCAAAACGTCGATCGACACTACCGCAATGGCACTTCTACTGAAGCTCGCATCAGGAGTGGAGGCCAAACGCGACGCCATGTTCCGTGGCGACAAGATAAACACAACCGAAGACCGTGCGGTCCTGCACACCGCCTTGCGAAACCAATCCGATAATCCGGTTCTGGTCGATGGCGTGGATGTGATGCCCGACGTCCGGGATACGCTA
>DFBD01000023.1:2621-3247 GCA_002367255.1 Rhodobacterales bacterium UBA3089
ATCGGCGGCTCTGACCTTGGCCCGGTGATGACTACGCTGGCTTTGGCGCCTTTCCATGATGGCCCGCGCACGCACTTCATTTCGAACATCGACAGCGCGCATGTGCATGATGTGCTTAAGGCGTTGGACCCACAACGAACGCTGGTGATTATCGCCTCGAAAACCTTCACCACCATCGAGACTATGACCAATGCAAAAACTGTTATAAAATGGTTAACAGAGGCGCTTGGGGATAAGCACACCTGCCACCTTGCCGCCGTTTCAAGTGCGACAGAAGCCACTGCCGCATTTGGCATCAATCCAACACGGGTCTTCGGCTTCGAGGATTGGGTTGGCGGACGTTATTCCATCTGGGGTCCGGTAGGCCTAAGCCTGATGTTGGCCATTGGCCCAGATAATTTCGATGAATTTCTTCAAGGTGCGTTCGAGATGGACACCCATTTCCGCACGGCCCCGCTAAGCGAAAACATGCCCGTCCTTCTGGCCCTTGTCGGCATCTGGCACAACAACATCTGCGGTTACCCCACCCGTGCTGTGTTGCCATACGACCAACGCCTCAGCCGATTACCCGCCTATCTGCAACAGTTGGATATGGAGAGTAACGGCAAAAGCGTATCCCAAAACGG
>DFBD01000243.1 GCA_002367255.1 Rhodobacterales bacterium UBA3089
AGCACAACCGAGGCAATCGAGATGCTTTGCGCCGTGTTCCCTGACCACCCCGCCGAAGATATTCGCCGCGATGTGACCGCCACCTTCACCGAATTCGCCCGCAACGGATTGCTGCAAAAAGCGGATACGATTTGCCAAACACCTGAAATTAAGGCAACCTTGCCTTTGTAACCTGCTCTAAGAGTACCCGTAAAATGCCCAAAACACCGGACCCCCCTGAAAACCCCTCCCGCCGCGCTGCGATGCGCCGCCTGGGTTTGGCTGTGACGGCGGCGTATATTGTTCCAGAAGTCGTAATGTTAAGCGGGGCGCGGGCCTCAACTAGTTCTAACGCATCGGGCGGTGGTTCATTCGCGACCCCTCCTACACCTCCGTCTCCGCCATCTAACATTGAAGATATCGAAGCGGACATTCGGGAAACCGATACCTGCCAAAAAGCCACTGCCCGCGAGGCGTCCCAACCGGTTACCATCTCGCAATCGGACTTCGTTCGTGCGCAAAAATCCGTGGAGGCTGGCTATGCCAAACCACTTGAGGCAATATGGCCGGAGTTTAGCAGTAACTATTCAGGCAAAGTTATCGGAATCGAGTTTACCGGCTTCCGCTGGCGCCCCCGTTACCGGTTCAAGGCCATATCGGCCATTGGGCATCTGGAAACGGTGATCGTGTCAGCAAGAACCGGAATAATTGAAAAAATTGTGGGCTGCTAATGCGCGTTCTTATCGTTGAAGACGAGGCCAAGATCGCGGCGTCTATAAAGGATGTCTTGATGCATTCCGGCTTCGTCCCCGAGATATCCACCGACGGCGAAGATGCGTGGTTTCGTGGTGGTACCGAAGATTATTCGGCTGCCATTCTGGACATCGGTCTGCCCAAGCTCGACGGGCTAAGCGTTCTGCGCAACTGGCGGAACGAACAGGTGAACATGCCGGTTATCTTGCTGACCGCCAAAGGCAGTTGGGCTGAACGGGTTGACGGTATTGATGCGGGTGCCGACGATTATCTGGTGAAACCCTTCCACATGGAAGAACTTGTCGCGCGCCTTCGCGCCCTGTTGCGCCGGACCAGTGCAGAAAAGAAAACCCAGCTTCATGCTGGGCCGCTGTTACTGGACACACGCCAGATGCGCGTCAGTGTTGACGGCTTGCCCGTAAATGTTACGCCGCTGGAATTCAAATTGCTGAACTATATGCTGCACAATCGCGGGCGGGTAATCTCGCAAGAAGAGCTGGCGACAAACATATATTTCCAGGATCAAGAGCCTGACAGTAACGCCATCGAAGTTCTTCTTGGTCGCCTGCGCCGCAAATTGAAAACCAACGTAATCCAGACCCGTCGCGGCTTTGGCTACATCATCGAAGAAGACGGCGCATGAAAACATCGTCGCTAGGCCTTAGGCTTATCCTGCTGGCTTGTCTCTCAATTTCCATAGCCTTGATTGCGACAACGTTTGTTCTGAACGCCCTGTTCCATGACTTTTTTGAGGAGCGCATTTTCGCAGAGCTGGATCGCGATCTTGCCCAACTAACCTCGAATCTATCGATTGAGGAAGATGGCAGCATTTTCGTTGAGCCTCTGACGAACCCACGCTTCGGCCTACCTTTCAGCGGTCTCTACTGGCAAGCCGTAGAGCCGGAAAAACAAGCCGTTGTTTCGCGTTCCTTATGGGGAGGGTCTTATGATTTTCCCACCACCCCCGTAGCTGGCCAGCGGACCCGCCTAGAAATTGACTCCGGCCAAGGTGTTCCCCTTCTAATTACCGGCTGGACGGTCCTGATTGGCGAAGGCGATCAGCAACGCGCCATCACCCTGTCCGTCGCCACGCACGAATCCGAAGTAATCGAGGCCACCGCCAAGTTCAGGTCGGCGTTTATTCTGTGGCTTGTGCTTATGTTCCTCGGACTGGTTATCGCGTCGTGGGTGCAGGTCCGCCTCGGGCTGGTTCCATTGGAAACTTTACGCAAGAAAGTCGAACAAGTGCGTTCTGGAGCCAAAAACAAGCTCGAAGGCGCTTTCCCACGCGAGGTGCAACCATTGGTTGGGGAAGTTAACGAGTTGTTGGCCTTACACGAAACATCCCTGTCCAACGCCCGCGAACGTGCCAGCGATCTGGCGCATGGGCTTAAGACTCCGTTAACGGTCATGCAAACCATTGCACGGGATTTACGAAAAGTTAATCAGGGTGAACAAGCAGACGAGATCAATGCTCAAGTTGCTTCCATGCGTCATTATATCGAACGCGAGCTGGCCCGTGTTCGCACGCAGACACCCCCCTCCAACGCCAAAACCCAAGTCGCTCCTATTGTTGACAAGATGGTTAACACCATCCGCCGTTTTCCGCGTGACACCCCTTTGGAATGGCACGTTGATATTTCTGACGACTTGAACACCCCCTTTGATGCACATGACCTGTCTGAAATGCTGGGCAATGTTCTTGATAATGCGCGAAAATGGGCGAAATCACAGGTAAGGATTTACAGCGAAACCCTGCCTGATGGTCAAGCTTCTATTATAGTCGAGGACGATGGCCCCGGCGTACCTGAAGACATGCTGCCAACCATCCTTGCACGCGGCGAACGGTTGGACCCAACCGTTCAGGGCACAGGTCTCGGTCTCGCAATTTGTGCAGATATGGCGGAAAGTTATGGGGCAACGTTTACGCTCTCGAAATCTTCTCTTGGTGGGCTATCTGTCACAATAAAGTGGTAAACTGGCAAAATATGTGAATAACCCGTTAACCATTCTCTGTTTATATGCCATAGAACAACAAATACGCACTTCATCAGGAGCATTTCGTGAAAATTATAATGATCGGCGCGGGCTATGTCGGATTGGTTTCCGGCGTGTGCTTTTCAGACTTCGGCCATCAGGTCATTTGTGTTGAAAAGGACCAGGGCAAACTGGCAAAACTTCGCGCAGGCGTAGTACCTATTTTTGAACCCGGCCTTGATGTACTTATGGAACGAAACATTCAAGAAGGCCGACTTTCATTTTCAGATGACCTCGCAACTTCGATTATCGACGCGGATGCGGTTTTCATTGCTGTTGGCACACCTGCCCGACGCGGCGACGGTTTTGCAGACCTGACATATGTCTATGACACGGCACGCGAACTGGGTGAAAAACTTTCGACTGATACGGTTATCATAACCAAATCCACCGTTCCCGTAGGCACCAACCGCGAGATCAAACGGATCATCACAGATTGCAATCCCAAAGCCGCGTTTCAAATTGTTTCCAATCCCGAATTTCTACGCGAAGGTTCCGCAATCGAGGATTTCATGCGGCCCGACCGCGTGGTGGTTGGTGTAGAAACCCCCGAAGCCGAGGCCGTAATGCGTAACATTTACCGCCCGCTTAATATCCGTGAAACACCTGTGATGGTAACGGATTTAGAAACCGCCGAGACAATAAAATATGCTGCAAATGCGTTTCTGGCGATGAAAATCACGTTCATAAACGAGATCGCCAATCTTTGCGAAAAAACTGGTGGCGACGTCCAGCAGGTCGCTAAAGGCATTGGCCTCGACACGCGCATAGGTGGCAAATTCTTGCATGCGGGGCCCGGTTACGGTGGCAGTTGTTTTCCAAAAGATACGCTGGCATTGGTCCAAACCGGGCAGCACTACGGCGCTCCGCAACGGATTATTGAAACGGTTGTCGCGGTAAATGACACGCGAAAAACCGATATGGCCGACAAAATAATCGCGGCTTGTGGGGGCAGCGTAAAAGGTAAACGGATTGCCGTTTTGGGCGTTACATTCAAGCCAAACACCGACGATATGCGTGATGCGCCTAGCTTGGTAATCATCCCCGAGCTGATCGCGGCTGGCGCCAGCATTACGGCCTGCGATCCCGAGGGCGAGGATGAAGCGCGTAAGTTGCTAAGCGGCGTTGACTGGGTGGGCGACGCCTATTGCGCGGCGGATGGGGCTGATGCATTGGTGATTATCACCGAGTGGAATGCTTTCCGTGGGCTTGATCTTGCGCGAATTAAAGAATTGTTAACCACTTCTGTGTTCATAGACCTACGGAACATTTATCCGGCGGAAGAAGTTAGTGCCGCCGGGTTGACGCTTACCAGCGTCGGCAAAGGAACAGCAGGAAGTTAATAATATGCGTAAGGTTTTCGTTACGGGCTCCGCCGGATTTATTGGATACCATTTATGTCAAATGCTTCTGGACGAGGGGTTTGAAGTTATCGGTTTTGATGGCATGACCGATTACTATGACGTTACG
This sequence comes from Rhodobacterales bacterium UBA3089, assembly GCA_002367255.1. Lineage (GTDB taxonomy): Bacteria > Pseudomonadota > Alphaproteobacteria > Rhodobacterales > Rhodobacteraceae > NORP23. The sequence goes on from DFBD01000243.1 coordinate 4,240, forward strand.
CTGAAGCAGCGCCGTCAGCAAATGCTGTTGCAAAGCCCAAACTACACGACCCATAAAGCCATGCTGGAAGATGTGGATGGGTTGCGCCGCGCTTACGTCGCCGCAAAGCCCGACATCGTTGTACATCTCGCGGCACAGGCGGGGGTTCGGTATAGCCTGGAAAACCCGCGTGCCTATGTTGAAGCGAACATTGTTGGCACTTTCAACTTGATGGAACTAACGCGGAAATTCGGGGTGGAACACCTGCTGATGGCCTCGACATCGTCCGTTTACGGCGCGAACGAAGATATGCCGTTTGCTGAAACCGATAAAACCGAGACACCGCTTACGCTTTACGCCGCCACCAAAAAGGCAACCGAGGGGATGGCGCATTCTTACGCGCACCTATGGAAAGTTCCGACCACCATGTTCCGGTTTTTCACAGTTTACGGCCCGTTTGGTCGCCCCGACATGGCCCTGTTCAAATTCGTCAAGGCCACCTTGGAAGGCGAGCCGATTGACGTTTATAACCATGGCAACATGGCGCGTGACTTTACCTATGTTACCGATTTGGTCCGCGGTATCCGCTTGTTGATAGATGCCGCACCCGTCGAGCCGGAAAACCTCGAAAGCATACCCGAGGGCGACAGCCTTAGCCCGGTCGGGCCGTATAGAACTGTGAACATCGGGAATTCGGACAAGGTCAGCCTTGGTGCGTTTATCGAGGCTATGGAATCTGCGCTTGGTATGAAAGCCGTGCGAAACAACATGGAAATGCAAAAGGGCGACGTACCTGCCACTTGGGCAAACGCATCACTGCTGAAAACGTTAACGGGGTATTGCCCACAAACCAATGTGAATGAGGGCGTGGCCAAATTCGTTAGTTGGTATCGTGATTACTATAACATCTAAATGAAATCTAAATGAAAAAACGGCGCCTCAATCGGGCGCCGTTTTTTATTAACCATCAACAAACTAGTTGTTAGCAGCAGCAGCCGCCTCAGCTTCGGTTGCGCGCTGACCATTAGCCCAGAAACCATCATATTCTTCGCCGGTCGCGTAACTCATAACACCGCGACCCTGACGTTGACCTTTACTAAAGAATCCCTCGTACACATCGCCGTTTGGATAGCGCGCGACACCTTGGCCGTCGATCTCGCCAGCTTTCCAACCGCCTGCGTATTCAAAGCCGTCCGACATGGTAATCGTTCCGGTCCCTTCACGTTGGCCGCTAATGAAACCACCTGTGTAAAGCGTGCCATCGGCGTAAGTCGCGACACCATCACCGTGGCGCAGACCATTCTCCCAATCGCCCGTGTATTGATACCCGTCCTGATAAACCATCGTGCCTTTGCCGTGATTTTTGGCGTTCAGGAACTCGCCTTCATAGACCAGACCATTGCCGTATTTCGCAATACCCGACCCCTCAATAACGCCGTTAACCCAATTACCTTCGTACGAGCTTCCGTCTGGATAGGTAATCGTCCCGACGCCGTGCGCAAGGTCATTCAAAAACGCACCAACATAGATCGAGCCATCAGGATAGTTGACTTCACCTTGCCCCTCGATACGGCCTTCTACCCAGTCACCGTTGTAAACGTATCCGTCAGCCCCGTTGAAAACGCCTTTTCCATGGCGTAAATCCCCCTCAAACGAGCCTTCATACTGGTCACCGGACGCATAGACAGCAACCCCTTGACCTTGCCGCTGGCCATTAACCATATCGCCTTCATATCGGTCGCCGTTCGCCTGTGTCAGGACACCGCTGCCGTTAATCTGCCCGTTTTCCCAGCTGCCCGTGTAAACCAAGCCGTCAGGTAAAGTCAGGCTACCACTACCTTGGCGTACACCGCGAACAATATCACCCTCGTAGATGGCGCCATCGGAATAGGTGATCGTACCCTTACCGTGCTTCGTACCCTCGACCCAGTCACCTTCATAGCGGTAACCGTTTTCGCTGGTCATGACACCCACACCGTGATGCACCGCATTTTCAAACTGGCCTTCATAACGCACACCGTTGGCGTAAATCGCCACACCGCTGCCCGCAATTTTTCCATCTACCCAGCTACCCTCAAAAGTGCCGCCATCCGCGAAAGTAATCTTGCCCTGCCCTTCGGGCCGCCCATTTATAAATGCACCTTCATAAGCCGATCCGTCAGGATAAGTGGCTTTACCCATCCCTTCAATTCGACCGGCAACCCACTGGCCTGTGTATTCATAGCCGTTAGGCAAACGATACGTTCCTTGCCCGTGCTGCTTTCCATCAAGGAATTCCCCCTCATAGACGCCGCCGGTATCGTACTGCTTAATTTGAACATCGCCCTCTTGTGACAAGGCTGGCGATACCGCCATCACTGCTACTGCGGCCCCGAAAAGTATGGTTTTTTTCAAACTGCTCTACCGAAACTTAAACGCCTCGGCTCCCCTAAGTTACTGCTGCGATATATTCGCGGCCAATATTTCATACGAAGTCTATGGATAACCGCGCCATCTGACAACGACTTTTTACAAACATAGGCAGACTGTTGGCAAACTATTGCCCTAATGGCTTGTACTTTGCCTTGTTAAGATAGTACTTCCTTCCATACACTCACTGCGGAGGCTTAAATGTCGGTTAATTTTTGTCTAACTCTCTGTCAACTGAACCCAACTGTAGGCGATATTGCGGGCAATGCGGCCAAAGCGGTTGCGGCCCATCAGCGTGGCAAGCAGAAAAACGCTGATTTCGTCGCTTTGCCGGAAATGTTTTTGACCGGATACCAGACGCAAGATCTGGTGACCAAACGCGCGTTTCTTGATTCTGTCGCTACCGCGTTGGC
>DFBD01000105.1 GCA_002367255.1 Rhodobacterales bacterium UBA3089
TCTCTGAGATGGAATATCTCGGCCGGGCAGCTGTTGTTCCTGCAACATATGATCTCCAAAATGCGTAATGACGAACAAGGCTCTCGCATTGGCATTGTCATGAATGGCTCGCCTTTGTTCACAGGCGGTGCGGGATCGGGCGAAAGCGAAATCCGCCGATGGATGCTGGAGAACGACTGGGTCGAGGCGATCATCGCGCTGCCCACCGACCTGTTCTACAACACCGGCATTCAGACCTATGTCTGGCTGCTGACCAACCGCAAAGACACCGTGCGCCGGGGCAAGGTGCAACTGATTGATGCCAGCGGCGAGCGGTTCTGGAAATCCATGCGCAAATCGCTCGGCTCCAAACGCCGCGAAATCCCGGCAGAGGCCTGTGACGAGATCACCCGGATTTATGGCGAGATGCTGAATGGCTCCTCTGGCTGGGGCGAGTATTCCAAGGTCTTTGACACGACCGACTTTGGCTATCGAGAAATCCGGGTTGAGCGTCCGCTGCGGCTAGCGTTTCATGCCACCCCCGAGGCGCTTGCGGCAGTGCAGGACGCCAAACCGTTCCAAAGGCTGAAGGCCGATGATCAGACCCGCATTCTTGACGCGCTGGGCAGCGGGTTGGAGCCGGACAAACGCTGGATGGATCGCGCCGAATTTGATCCGGTGTTGACCGGTGTCTTGCGTGGATCGGGTGTCACGATTGCGGCCCCGGTGAAAAAGGCAATCATGGCCGCGCTGTCACAACGGGACGAAGACGCCGCCATCTGCACTGACAGGCGCGGCAACCCCGAGCCCGACACCACCTTGCGCGATCATGAACTGGTGCCGCTGGCCGAGGACTGGCAGGACTATTTCGCCCGTGAGGTGCTGCCCTTTGTGCCCGATGCCTGGGTGGACAAATCCCACACCGACGACAAGGACGGCGACATTGGCCGGGTTGGCTATGAAATCAACTTCAACCGCTATTTCTACAAATACGTGCCGCCCCGCCCGCTGGCGGAAATCGACGCGGAACTGAAGGTGTTGGAGGCCGAGATTGCCGGGCTGCTGCGCGAGGTGGTGGCGTGAATACCCCCTTCGCCCGTGCGGTTTGTTATTGCTTTGGCAGGACTCGCACCCTATATCTCTGGGTAACAAGACCCGCCACGCCTCGGACGGAACCTCGGTTTCGCACTGCGCACCCCGGCGGGTTACTTGTTTCTGGGGCATCGTTTTCTGCCTTTTCCCCATCATGGGGGACAGCATGAAGTTCACCAAACCAGCCACATCCGTCAACGATCAGATTACCTTGTTGCGCCATCGCGGCATGGTCATCAATGATGAGGCCCGTGCCCGCCACTACCTGCAACATATCTCCTATTACCGGCTGCGCGCTTATTGGTTACCGTTCGAGGTTCCGGCGGGCGACGGCGATCACGCCTTTCGCGCCGGAACAAATTTTGAAGACGTTCTGAGCCTCTATGTATTTGACCGGCAACTACGATTGCTGATCATGGATGCCATTGATCGGGTCGAGGTCGCATTGCGGGCAAACTGGGCGCATTACATGGCCATGACCTATGGTTCGCATGGTTATCTGGAACAGAACCTTTACGCGCGCCGGGACCGTCACGCCAAAGGGATAACCACCCTGACGACGGACTTCAAACATTCAAAGGACACGTTCGCCGAACATTATCGCCGCAAATACACCAACCCCAATCTTCCACCGGTCTGGATGGCAGCCGAGATCATTTCCTTTGGCCAGCTTTCGATGTGGTTTGACAACCTGAAACTGCGAAAGGATCGCAAGGCCATCGCCAAACCCTTTGCACTGGACGAAAGGGTGCTGGGCTCATTCGTGCACCATATCAGCAATGTGCGCAACATCTGCGCCCATCATGGCCGGTTGTGGAACAAGCGGTTCACGGTGACAATGGCGGTGCCAAAATATCCGGCCAAACTGCCCGTGGCCATGTGCGGCGTGAACGGGCGGCAGTTGCACAACACCCTTGTGATGCTTGATTACCTGCTTTCGATCATTGCCCCGGATACCGAATGGCGCGCACGATTGGTTGCGTTGATCGACGGCTGCCCACTGGCTGATCCGACCAGCATGGGGTTTCCTGAGGATTGGCTGGCAAGAGCGGCGTGGAGGGTTGTAGGATGACAGTAACACCGCGAGCCGGATTAAAGACCCTTCACCATCGTAGTGATTGGAACACGTCGCGCCTGAAGTTTATCTTCAAACGAGAAACTCGAATGGTCAGCGAAAACGATGAAGTCATTACTGCTTTTCGTGATGGAACGGTGACTCTCAGAAAGAACCGGCGGGAAGACGGGTTCACCTTTGCCGAAAAGGAGATCGGGTATCAGGGGATTGAACCAGATGATTTGGTAATTCACGCGATGGACGGATTTGCTGGTGCCATTGGAGTTTCGGATTCGCGAGGCAAAGGCTCACCCGTGCTTACAATCGCAACTCCAATCTCCGATGCGTTTCCTAGATACTGGGGTTACTATCTTCGCTCGCTCGCAATTTCCGGGTTCATCCAAAGCCTCGCCAAAGGAATTCGCGAGCGAAGCACCGATTTTCGTTGGAAAGATGCGTCGAACCTACTGGTGAACCACCCCGACCTCGCCACCCAACGCCGGATTGCCGATTTTCTGGACCGTGAGACCGCAAGAATTGACCTGCTGATTGAGAAAAAACAGCGGTTGGGGGAGGTGCTGAATTCGACGCACTCCGCCGCAACACTCCGCGTTCTTAACGACGGTTACTCAGAACAAATTTACGATAGCTCATCGAACCGCTTGATATTTCACGAGATGCGGGAAGGATGGCATCGGGTTCGAGTCAAACACATAGTCTCGCATATGACATCCGGTTCACGCGGTTGGAGCGA
>DFBD01000029.1:0-1983 GCA_002367255.1 Rhodobacterales bacterium UBA3089
CCCTACTCGCCCGACACGGAGCCCCACGGCACCTCCGCCGCGATCGAATACGCGGTGAAACACCTGCACGTCGCCAACCTGCTGGTCGTCGGCCATTCCGATTGTGGCGGCGTTGCGGGATGCCTTGATATGTGCTGCGGCAATGCCCCGGAACTTGAAGAAGGCAACAGCTTCGTCGGTCGCTGGATGGACATCCTGCGCCCGGGGTTTGAGCGCATCAAAGACATGGAAGGCACCCACGAAGAGCGCAGAACCGCCTTGGAAAAAGAGGGCGTCCTGATCGCGCTGGAAAACCTGATGACCTTCCCGTTCATTCAAGAAGCGGTGGAGGCCGACACCCTCGCCCTCCACGGCCTATGGAACAACATCCGCGATGGTAGTGTTGAGTATTACAACGCCGATGCGAAAGAATTTCACAGGGTGTAAAACGGACAATCGAACCAATAAACCTGCACGTGTACCCTTAAATTTTTGGCGAGAGACCAACGCAACCAGCCAAAGTCGTTCCTAGTCGTATCGCGTGCAAGACTGCTTTGAACCCGAAGTGGACTCTGCGCGATTAGACAGACAAATTGGGTCCAGCTCCGTCTAATTGCTCGAGAGCAGTTATCTTAGATTGTATCGATAGATACTGTACTTCTTTATTGCATCAAGACAGAGATCGTCTGCCCCCTTTAATAAACACAATTCCTTCAACCTAAATGAGGCCCCATTTCCACCTGATATATCTGCTCCGATAACCGAACGCGTCAGTTTAACGTCGTGCGCAGCAGCCTCAATGATCTTGGTCATTTTTATCCCGTTGATTTCCAGTCCTAACTTAACACGATTTCCAATCCGTTTCATTAAGACACAAACGAAGATATTTTTTCCAATCGGCCGCACCCGTTTCTTATCTTCCCATACAATCCTTGCATTGTTTTCCGCCCAACGAACATCCAAAATGGCGTCACCAATAGGTGTGAAAGACAATTTGAAAACCTCGGCGTCTTGATTTTGCATTGAAAGAAAAACGGCTTCCGGTATTTCTTGTAGACCCAACTCCAATACTGCAGTTGCTGTTATCGAGTTGCATTGAACGGGCTCACGATACTCGACCTCCATCCAATGGTCGCGGTCGAAACCTATTACTCCTTTGTGCCCTGCATCATAATGCCCAATGAAGTCGTCGTAAGATGGAAATGGGGAGCAACGGGTTGCCAATTCTTTTAGGCCTATACAGACAACTTTTGCGATCTTAACGACGGCACGCCGTAATGCTAAACTGTTTAGCGGAGATCGTGGATCAAATTTAACGACTTTCTGTGCTTTGATTGCATCGAAATGAACACCACCCAATTGATTGGCTACAAGGTTGATTACGTCTTTGACAGTTAATTTTTCGTCATTGATCTCTAAGATCACGTGTTTCAAGTATTTCTCTAACCTAACAAGCTTCGCCGCACGATTTTGTAGGGTTCGATTTCCGATATTGAGGTCCCCGAGTCCATAGATCTTAACTCCGTTGCCCATTTCTATAGCCAAGAAACTTTGAATTGGAAATTCTACTTTGACTTTAAATTTCTTATTGACGAAATTGAGGAGCGAGTTTCCGTCCAGAAGTAGCCGACGTAATTTTAGGGAAATCTCGCCTGCACGAATTTCGTCTATCATTTCCGGACAGCTACATAAAATCGACCAGTCTGCAAAAAGTGTTAGTTCTTCGCTTATCATTTCCCGATCTCACAAATAGTTCATCAGAAACCTATCATGACTGAATTGATCGCTGTCAACAAATCCCAACAACAAATAAGGCCCACACCTTCCAGTGCGGGCCTTACATCTAACTTGCGTTTTGCTAACAGGTATCTCGACAACAGCAACCAAACTGGCCGCCTTTACCTCAGCCCTTCTTCAAAACCCGACGCCCTAACAGCTCCGCGATCTGCACCGCGTTCAACGCCGCACCTTTACGCAGGTTGTCCGACACACACCACAGGTTCA
>DFBD01000029.1:2074-6053 GCA_002367255.1 Rhodobacterales bacterium UBA3089
TCGCGCAGAATATCCCGCGCTTCGTCCTCATCAAGGAAATCTTCGAACTCGATGTTCACCGCTTCGGAATGCCCAACGAACACCGGAACCCGCACACATGTCGCGGTAACCTTGATCTTCGGGTCAACGATCTTCTTGGTCTCGGCAACCATTTTCCATTCTTCTTTGGTGGTGCCGTCTTCCATGAACACATCGATATGCGGGATCACGTTAAACGCAATCTGCTTTGGAAAAACCTTCGGCGCGCGTTCCTGACCCGGCACATACATGCCTTTGGTCTGGTCCCACAGTTCCTCCATCGCTTCTTTACCGCCACCGGAAACCGACTGGTAGGTAGACACCACAACCCGTTTGATCGTCGCGCGGTCATGCAGCGGTTTCAACGCCACAACCATCTGTGCGGTCGAACAATTCGGGTTCGCGATGATGTTTTTCTGCGCGTACCCGTCGATATCATCGGGGTTCACCTCTGGCACAATCAACGGAACCTGCGGGTCATACCGATAAAGCGAAGAATTATCGATAACCACACAGCCAACTTTCGCCGCCTTTGGCGCGTACTGCTTGGTTGCCTCGGAACCCACGGCAAACAACGCCATATCCCAACCCGTAAAATCAAACGTATCCAGATCAGCCGTCTTCAACGTCTTCTCGCCGAACGAAACTTCCGTACCCAGCGAGCGACGCGATGCAAGCACTGCGATCTCTTCAATGGGGAACTTTCGTTCATCCAGGATGTTCAACATTTCACGGCCCACATTGCCAGTGGCGCCAACGACGACGATTCGATAACCCAAGGTTTTTCTCCTGAAATTGGGGGTTCAACACCGCGCTCATAGCGATTTCCACGCGAATGTGAAAGGGCAACTGCGTTGTTGAAGGTATACTAGGCCTAGATTTAGGAGAATCATTGATGAAATCAACCACCCTCGCCGCAGTTTTCGCCGCCCTGCCCGTTATCGCAACTGCCGATATCCCCACCATCTTGGCCGTCGATACAACCCACACCGCAGGCACATGGCGCTTCGACGTGGCGTTGTTACACACCGATACCGGCTGGGATCACTACGCAAACGGCTGGGGCATTTACACGGAGGACGGGATCGAGCTTGGCTACCGCACCCTCGCCCACCCGCACGTGAACGAACACCCCTTCACCCGCAGCTTATCCGGCGTCACCCTCCCAGAAGGTACAACCGAAGTCTTCATCCTCCCCCACGATCTGGTCCACGGGATCGGCCCGAGGTTCCTCGTAACCCTGCCCACGCCCTAATCACAAACACCTTGCGGTAATGTGATCTGCATTTCATCCGGCGCTATGCTAAATATGAAACGCCTGAACAAACCGGAGCCGTACGTGAAAACTCTACTCGCCATCCTGATGACCCTGATCCTGTCCCTGCCCGCCTACGGCGACGAGGCAGAGGTCCTGATGGTCAAAGCCACCCAGTCCAATGCCGTTTGGAGCTTCGACGTAACCATCCACCACCCCGACGCCAACAGCGATCACATGATGGACAGCATCGCGATTTTCACCCCGGACGAGGTGCAACTAGCCACCACCGAGATCCCCATGCCCAGCATCGGGGCCGAGCATACGACAACCCAGCTTAACGACATAGAAATCCCGAAGGGCATCGAATACATCATCATCCGGGGCCACTGCAGCACCGACGGCTGGACCCACGAGGGGATAATGATTGCGTTGATGTGATGGTGAGGCTTCACTCGGCCTCCAATCCCCGTTATTTCGGCGGTTTCCTGCCAAATTCCCAATTTCACAAGACAGTAATCCGCCTGTTTTCACCCCCAACAGCTACGTGCGGCAAAAAGGCATCTACAAATATTCTTTCGCAAATACAGATTTAGATCATTCCTTGAGGGGCAACTTGACTCCTCAACAACCAAACGCAGAAAGGATGTTCCATGAACACGCGTTTTACTGCTGCTACTGTTGCAATCGCTTTCATCGCTGCTCCGGCTTTTGCAAGCCACAACAACCCTTGGGCTACTGAAGATGATACAGTTCTAGCGCAGTACCATGAAGTAAATCAGGCACAAAGTATCGACACTCCGGGTGAAGACGAGATGCTAGGTGTAATGGTTCGGAAGGCTAACGGTAAACGCTAAGCGCCCCACTGAACCGCAAAGTTTACAAAATCGGCGCCGTGCAAGGGGATTGACCCACTGCACGGCGTAATTGTTAGAGGCTCGCGTCCAGCGCCGCCAAAATCGCGTCGCCCATCGCCTTGGTCGAGATAGGCGTGCCATCCTCTGGCCCCAGCAAATCCGGTGTGCGTGCGCCGTCGGCCAGCACCTTCTCTACAGCTGCCTCAAGGCGATCAGCCTCGGCGCCGTCGTTGAACGAATACCGCAACGCCATCGCAAAGCTAAGGACGCAAGCAATCGGGTTGGCCTTGCCTTCACAAGCAATATCCGGCGCAGAACCATGTACCGGTTCGTACATTGCTTTGGGGCGGCCATTTTCCATCGGTACACCAAGGCTGGCGGAAGGCAACATGCCCAACGAACCCGTCAACATCGCCGCCATATCCGACAGCAAATCGCCAAACAGGTTGTCCGTCACGATAACGTCAAACTGCTTTGGCCAGCGAACCAACTGCATCGCGCCCGCGTCAGCGTACATGTGTGAAAGTTCCACATCTGGGTATTCATTTTCATGCACCCAAGTGACTTCTTCACGCCATAAAATGCCGCTCTCCATCACGTTGGCTTTTTCCATTGAGCAAACTTTGTTGCTCCGCTTACGCGCCAATTCGAACGCCGACCGCGCCACGCGGCGGATCTCGCTAGTCGTGTAACGCTGCGTGTTAATCCCTTCGCGCTCGCCATTAGGCAGATCGAAAATCCCGCGTGGCTCGCCGAAGTAAGAACCGGACGTCAGCTCTCGAACGATCATAATATCAAGGCCCGAAACGATGTCCTTCTTCAACGAAGAGAAATCCGCCAGCGCATCAAAACACTGTGCCGGACGAAGGTTCGAAAACAAATCCATTTCCTTGCGAAGGCGCAGCAACCCGCGCTCTGGCTTAACGCTGAAGTCCAGATTGTCATACGCTGGACCACCAACAGCGCCCAGCAGAACCGCGTCCACTTCTTGCGCCTTGGCCATGGTTTCATCCGTCAAAGGCGTCCCGTGCTTGTCATAAGCCGCCCCCCCAACGAGGTCCTCGGTCACGTCAAACTCCATGTCGCGCTTGTCGCCGTACCAATTGATGATCCGTTTGACCTCGTCCATAACTTCGGGGCCGATGCCGTCGCCAGCAAGTATAAGAAGGGATGGAGTATTCATAAGCATATCCTTAGGTCAAATAACGTTAGAATTCGCCTATCGCGTTGGCCGCGCGGGGTCAAGCATCCACCATGTCGCTAAGGGCGTCTGCCAGCAGGTATTGCATTCCTGAACCCATCTGCCATACGCATACCCGAAGGGAGTTTTGCGTATGGTTAACCACACTAACGGGCATCGGATTTACGCGATTGGCGATATCCACGGGTGTCTTGATGAACTGAAACGGGTGCAGGAAAACATCCGGCAAGATTTGCAAAACCGTCCGCACCCGCACCCGATTACCATCTATCTCGGCGATTACATCGACCGTGGCCCTGACAGTCGCGGGGTCATCGACAACCTTATCGCCGCGCACGCAGCACCCAACCACACGCATATGCTATTTGGCAATCATGACGAGATGCTTTTGACATTCCGGCAAGATCCCACCATCCCGATCCGACCCAACGGACCATTGGTTAACAAAATCCACTGGCTGCACGAACTTGGTGGCGGCGCCGAAACCTTGCGTTCATATGGCGTTAACGGTGCCACGCACGAGGACCCATCCGCCCAGCAGGAAGCTTTCATTGCGGCTCTTCCTGATGCGCATTTACACTTCTTTAAGAATTTGGAACTTTACGTTCGCCTCGGCACCTACTTGTTCGTACATGCGGGGATTAACCC
>DFBD01000020.1 GCA_002367255.1 Rhodobacterales bacterium UBA3089
TCATTGGGCTGGAAAAGCTCCGTCGCTTTCGAACGGAAGGTGGCTTAAACGAGCACTTGGGGTGGCACTAAAGCGCGACAGGTCCAAACCACTGTCAGACAGCGGATGCACCGCATCCCGTTTGAAATCTTCACTGAATCTTGCATTGCCCATGATGGCCTCCTTGCCTCATTTTTGGGGAAGAAGGTGTCTACAAATCTAGGGGCTATTCAGGTTTTATAGTGACACCTGAACTTTTTCGAGCCAACTTTCCGTCGAATGTAAATTTGGAATACCAATTCGGCTAAACCTCAATAGATTGCCTGTTTTTCAATGTTTGATAGAGCTTGATATCACCATCGTTAACGTAAAAACCGTTCACTTCATACGCCACAATTACAATCCATAGGCGCAAAATATTAGTCGATAGTTAGTCGCAATTTATATTAAGTTTTAATATTTTTTCATATACTTAGCATATCTATTCGTTAACCAATCATTAACAGATAGTTAGGATTTTATATAAGTTTGTGCGAAATCCCCCTTATCGAAGTTCAACTGACGGGGTGGAAAATGTCCAAGGTCAAAATTAATGCAATACATGTCGGGTTCTTCAACCTGTCACCACTTGGCGATGCACTGGCCCCGAATGTATTCCTGAAAACGGCGATAAATGTCCGAGGGGTGATAAACTCCACCCCGAACGGGTGGGAAACTTCCGAAAGTGCGACGTACAAAGATTTCGGTATCGACCTGATCGCAGAGCTTTCCTCAGATGTCACCGAGCGGCTCGGGGCGCAGGCGGAAGTCGAGATCACGATGGCCGTCTACTACCGCTTTGAGGGCGGTGAAAAAACCGTGATGGCAACGATGACATTGCCCGAACCGATCACCCTAACCGCAACATATGACCAAGTCTCGCTGGACACTTACGGCTGGATGGTCGAAGCAGGCAACGCCCTTGAGGACATGCTGCAAACCGAAGGCTTCATTTTCAACGGTGGCAATGGCGACGACTTTTTCGCCCCACACAGCACCATTCTGCCTAGCTACGCCGACAATATCCTTCGTGGGCGTGGCGGGGATGACCACCTGCGCGGCGGCCTTGGTGACGATAATATCAAAGGCGGTACGGGCGATGATGTTTTGATTGATCCCGACGGAACCAACTTTCTAAGCGGACAATCCGGTGATGACATTTTGCGCCTTGGCGATGGTTCGGACAACAGCGTTGCCAAAGGCGGTCAGGGCGATGATCAGCTATTTTCAGGTGCTGGCAGCGATACCCTTCGGGGCGGTACTGGCGACGATATTCTGGATGGCGGGAACGGCGGCGACAACCTTTACGGCGGGCGCGGCAATGATATTTTGCAAGGTGGCGCGGGCTCGGATTTCCTGAAAGGACATCAAGGTGCCGACCAGTTTATCTTCAACACCGAAGACCAAGGGCATGACCGTATCGCCGATTTCACCGACAATTTGGACCTGATGGTTCTTAGCGGCTTGGCAAGTTTTGACGACCTGACGGTCACGCAAAACGGTAACGATACGTTAATCAGTTGGGCGGGTGACAGTGATATAACGTTAACAAATTTCGACAGCACCCTGCTGGGCGCTGACGATTTTATGTTTATTTAATCCACCAAGGACAACGCCACAAACCGTTTGTCGCCATCCCGGTGTACCAACAACAGGATAGACGTGCGCCCCCCCGCTTTGGCCGATGCGATCCGCTCGTCCACATCTGTTGGGGATGTGACCGCCTGTTGGCCAATCTCTGTTATGATATCACCGGCACGCAGGCCTTTCTCAAAGGCGGCAGAGGCCTCGTTAACGTCCAAAATCAAAACGCCTTCGCGATAATCCCCCAGTCCAAACTTGTTCAGGTTCTCAACACTCAGCACACCCAGCGTCAACCCATTCGTATCAAACGCAGGGGTGTCGCCGGAAGCTGGCGGGGTTAACGATGTCAAAACCGTTTCTTCCAAGCGTCCAAGATCAACCAGAAATGTTTGTGTTTTTCCATCCCGAATAACCACAACCCGCACGGCCTTTCCGACATCGGCATCGCCAACCATGCGCACCAGCGCACGGGTGCCTTCAACATCAATACCATCAAATGTAATAATCACGTCGCCCGGCAAAATACCCGCATCCCCCGCAGGGCCGTCCAGCACATCCGTCACCAAGGCCCCCATCGTGGCCTCCAAATTCAACGCTTCTGCGATGTCTTCACTGATGTCCTGAATGCGAACGCCCAGCCAACCACGGCGCGTCTCGCCATGCTCGATTAGCTGGTCTACCACCTTGGAAACCACAGCCGAGGACATAGAGAACCCGATCCCGATCGATCCGCCAGTAGGCGACAAAATCGCGGTGTTCACACCGATAACCTGACCGTCCATATCAAACAGCGGCCCACCGGAGTTGCCACGGTTAATTGCTGCATCCGTCTGGATGAAATCATCGTAAGACCCCGAAAGCGCGCGGTTCCGCGCCGAGATTATCCCCGCCGAAACCGAAAATCCCTGCCCCAGTGGATTGCCAATCGCCAACACCCAGTCGCCCACACGGGCCACATC
>DFBD01000150.1 GCA_002367255.1 Rhodobacterales bacterium UBA3089
AATCGACGGTGTGGGCGAGGCAGTCATTCAAGAACTGAAAATCGTTGAAGCTGCCGCACATCGCTTAGGGCAAGCACGGGTTATGGGGAAAAATGCGCTGACGTCTTGGTCCAGTCTGTTGGAGTATTGCAAAATTTCTATGGCGCACCGAGAAACAGAACAGTTTCGGATTTTGTTTCTTGACCGTAAAAACATCCTGATCGCAGACGAAGAACAAGCACGTGGCACGGTTGACCATGTACCGGTTTACCCTCGCGAAGTGGCGAAGCGAGCGTTGGAATTGAACGCGTCTGCGTTGATATTGGTGCATAATCACCCATCAGGTGATCCAACCCCGTCGGAGGCGGATATAGCCATGACTGAGCGGGTTAATGTGGCGTTGAACGTGCTGGGCATAGTTTTGCACGACCACGTAATTATCGGGCAAGAAACTGACGCAAGTTTTCGCAGTATGGGGCTGTTGTAATAACGTTAATTGCTGGCAAAGCCGATGTTTTCAACGAAGTTTTCGAGGATCAACCCGCCCGACGCAACACCACATTGTGGTAGACGCAGGTTAAACTCGCGCTTTGTGACTTCACCGGCGCTTTCGGAGCGAACGGTCCGTAGCGCCATTGTTTGTGCGCAATATGCGTCGATATCATTGATCCGCAAATCAAGGCTGACGGAGGTGTCACGACGTATACGGCTGGTTGGCAGGCTGTATACTTCGGCCATGCTGCCGCCTTCGATCGAGGCGTCGCCGAAGGTCTCGTGGAAGCCACCACCACCGATAAGCGTATCGCGGTAGGTGCGCTGATTATCAATCCAGACATGGCCTTCGGAGTTTTCGCCCGCACCATCTTCGAACGCATGAAGATCAAGGTTTACAGGGGCAGTCCAGACAATTGCCAGACGCTCCAGATCCGAAGCGTCGCGAAGTGATATCTGAGCGGAGGTTGTTGCGCCATCCTCGAAGAGTACCTCCACAGTTGAAAGGCTTGCGAACGCCGGAATTGTTGTTGAAATCACACCGCGTTCATCCGCGCGTAACGAGAATGACAAATCTGAATGTGTCAGAGTCGCGACCTGACCTGCGCGACAAATAGATGACACGAAGACAGCGATGGCTGCACCCGGACGGGCGGACGCGCTCATGCGTACGCCACATTCCGAGGGCGCTACATCCAGATTTGTGTTTGGTGTGACTACTGGTGCGATGGACGCCACCTCGACAGGGTCTGTCGATGGAGGGGCGGATTCTTCAAGATCGGCGGAAAACAACCTGTCGCTTAACAAGGCTTCGGTTTCCGGCGTTGGCTGGATAAAACGCGTCAGGGAATTGTTAAGTTGCGGAGAAGGCAGCAATATCTGCGCGGCCATTTCCACAACAATATCAGAGCTGTTCGCCGGATCAGCCGCATTAATGCTTATCGCGCCAAGGCTGGCTGACTGGATTTCAGGCGTCGCAATCGTATCAGGAGAAGTTTCTGGCACCAACGCTTCACCAGCAGAATTGACTGCAGCGAGATACTCATCCCCCCCGGAAACCGAGGCTACAAGATTGTCGATGATGTTCTCTTCAAACGCGATGACGTTTGGTGCGGCAGACACAACTTCGGGGCCTACTTCTATTAGGAGGGTGTTTGCTGACGCTTCCAAAACCGGGCTTTCACCAACTTCCGGTGCGCCACTCGTCCCGATATTCATATTCGTGGAGGCTGTCGACAATACAGCACTATCATTGTTTCCGACAGCGGCAAAACCGGACGCCATCAGGATGTTGCCGATTGGTGCGGTTGTCGTGTTTGCACTAACCGGATCAACGCCAGAGGAAGGTACAGCTATCGCTGTTGCGGTCTGTGTTGATGTGCCATTGCTTGCGTCTGGCGCGCGCTGAAATGCGCCTGAAGAATTAGCAGGTGTGGGGCTAGCTGGTGCAAGCCCCGATGGCCGCATTAACTGCGGCTGGCTTGGTGTGAAAAACGCAACGGAAGGCGAAGCCTCGGTGCCAAGCGGAACGGCATCTTGCCGGGTATTGGCAGCGGTTGCAACCTGCGTGGGTCTGGCACTGGTTTGTGTCTGAATGTTTTGGTCCTGATCGATACGCGACGGAGCGACCCCTGCAACGGAGCGACGAAGCGTTGCCACGGTTTCTTGTGGCTGGATCAGTTCTTCCATGTCAGGCGCGAATAGGGACGGACCTCTATTTGCGCCAAAGCCGGATACGATCACATCATTTTCGTCGTCGCTTACCAGAATTTGACCGGCAACCAGGCGATCGCCTTGTGTACGCACGTTCGGTTCGGAATTAGGGGGCGGCGGCGGAGTGGTTTTTGCTGGCTCTACTGCCGCTGATGCTACCTGTGTTTCTGTCGCCGGGATTGAATCCCCGACGTTTATCACGTTAAGCGTAACTTCAAATGCTTCACAATCCCCTTCTGACGGGACGCAATACGCGAAGCTTACGTTGCCAGAACAGCTGCCGGAATTGATGAACTCTAGTGTATCGCCTGTTCCTGCGCGAACTGTACCACAAGCAGGTTGGTCGATGATCGAGATGCTGCCGGTTTGGGAATCGTTTGCGAGAACATCCAGCACCTGTTCTTTACCCGCGCGGATTGTGAACTGGTCGTCATGACCGATAGAGATATCTTCGCCGGTAAAAAACGCCATCAAGGACTTGCTATTCTGCGCCATAGTGCCGACAGCAATTGCCAGCACCAGCCCAGTAGCCATTGTCATGAAGCGATCATTAGAAAACAAGACGCACCTATACCTATACAAATCTTATGAAAGGATACTGTGATACGAATTACTACTACTACTTAACAATACTAGACCATCATAACTTAATACATCGCAAATTGCACTTAATTATGGCACGATGGCAAAAGATTGAGATAATAGTGCAACACACCCCAATATTTGCGAGTTTTCGAGCCGTGAATCGCCATATGTAGGGTCTGCTTCGAGTTGCAAGCACAACCTTGGCGTGTATTTCTTGTGCTTCAAGGTAACTATCTTAACACTTCCACATAACCACATGAAATTTAAACGCGAATCGCACGAATCAATCTGCCCTTGTTTATGCCTTGCCGTGACAGTGCTTATATTTCTTGCCGGATCCGCATGGGCATTGTTCGTTTCGGCCGAGAGCTTTCCATGTTTCCGGGTCGTTCGGGTCGATCCCACGTGCCAGGCTGGCTGGGTTGGGTGTTGTCGGTTGAGGGGTGTTGCCGCTTGGGGCTGTCGGCGGAGTTTCGCCAGTTGCAGCTTGTTGTTGAGCTGCCGCTGCCTGCATCTGTGCGATCATCGCCTGCTGTTCTTCCTGCGACATAATCTGCACGTGCGCCAACTGGTTTGTCACGGTTGAACGTAGGTCGTTTAGAAGGTGCTCGAACAGAGTGAAAGCCTCGGTCTTGTATTCGTTCAACGGGTCGCGCTGGGCGTAACCGCGAAGACCGACGACCGAACGCAAGTGCTCCATCGTCAATAGATGCTCGCGCCAGCTTTTATCGATGCTTTGCAACAGAATTTGCTTTTCGACTTGGCGCATTGTGTCGACGCCGTACTTGGCGACCTTTTGTGCCATGGCCTTATCAACCTCGGCATAAAGACGATCTGTCACGATTTCTTCGTCCACGCCTTCTTCGGCGGCCCATGCTGCGACAGGCAGATCTAGGGCGAAGTTTTTGCGAACATCTTCCTGCAAGCCTTCGGTATCCCATTGATCAGGATAAGCTTTTGGCGGAATGTGGCTTCCAACCAGATCGTCAATTACATCGTGCCGCATCTCGCGTGTTGTTTCGGATTCGTCTGTTGATTCCATAATGTCACGGCGCTGCGAGAAGATCATCTTCCGCTGCTGGTTCATCACATCGTCGTATTTCAATACGTTTTTACGCATGTCGAAATTTCGGGCCTCGACCTTGGTCTGGGCGCGTTCCAATGCCTTGTTCACCCATGGGTGGACGATGGCTTCGTCGTCTTCCATGCCGAGTTTCGCCAGCATTTTGTCTAGACGGTCGGACCCGAAAATTCGCATCAGATCATCTTCGAGCGATAGGAAAAACACGGTACGGCCCGGATCACCCTGACGACCAGAACGACCGCGCAGCTGATTATCGATGCGGCGGCTTTCGTGGCGTTCAGTCGCCAATACGAACAGACCACCAGCGTCGAGTGCCTTGGTTTTGTCTTCGGCGACTTCTGCAGAAAGGCGCTCGCGGATGGCAGCGGCATCGGCATCTTCGCCAGCCTTTTCGATCTCGTCGGCGATTCGCATATCGAGATTGCCGCCAAGTTGAATATCGGTTCCGCGACCAGCCATGTTCGTGGCGATGGTCACTGCGCCCGGCACACCGGCCATGGCGATGATCTCGGCTTCTTTTTCGTGATAACGGGCGTTTAGCACGTTGTGCGGCACGCCTGCGGCCTTCAATAATGTCGAAATCAATTCGGACTTCTCAATAGAGGTTGTGCCAACCAGTATAGGCTGACCCGCTTCGTTAGTCTCTTTGATAACTTTGACGATCGCGTTCAATTTATCTTTGGTTGTACGGTAAACACGGTCGTCTTGGTCGTCGCGTGCGATTGGCATGTTGGTCGGAACCTCGACCACACCAAGGCCGTAGATATCCATGAACTCTTCTTCTTCGGTTTGGGCGGTTCCGGTCATGCCGGACAGCTTTTCGTAAAGCCGGAAATAGTTCTGGAAGGTCACCGATGCCAGCGTTACATTTTCGGGCTGAATGGCAACGCCTTCTTTGGCTTCAAGCGCTTGGTGCAAGCCGTTAGACAGGCGACGACCTGTCATCATACGGCCTGTGAATTCGTCGATCAGCATAACGTCCTGACCTTTGACGATGTAGTCTTTATCCTTAACAAACAGCTTGTTAGCTAGCAGCGCCTGATTGACATGATGCACCAGTGTAACGCTTTCAGGGTCGTACATAGATTGGCCTTCCGGCAACAAACCGGCAGCCTGCAATTTGCCTTCAATTTCGTC
>DFBD01000275.1 GCA_002367255.1 Rhodobacterales bacterium UBA3089
CCACCCGTCAAGAGGTTTTAGATGTTTCCGGCAATCAAATCCGCCATCGAGTCATTCTCGAATTGCACTTCCTTGATCCGCGCGGCAACCACATCCCCAATCGAGATCACGCCGACAAGTTTACCATCGTCCATTACAGGCATATGGCGAAAGCGCCCGTCAGTCATCATTTGCATAACCTGCTGGGTCGTATCAGTAGAGGTGCAAGATTTCACATTCGACGTCATCAGGTCCGACACCACATTGGTCAGGCAGCCCGACCCGCTTCGGCCAAGTTCGCGCACGATGTCGCGTTCTGACAGGATGCCGTCCATCTCGTTACCTGCATCGCGTACAATTACCGCCCCAATTCGCATCTCTGAAAGCAGTTCTGCGGCTGTTGAAACCTTGTCGGTTGTTACCACAGAAATAATTTTACCTATTTGTTTAGTGGAAAGGATGTCGCGTACAAGCATGGTCTTCTCCTTTATTTAATATGCTTCAATCGTGCATCACAGCGCCGCAATCTGTCAAGTAAGAGCCTCTAACCTCTGGACTTCCAAGCGTATCTTTTTGGCAAAAACTTCTGCAAAGCGGTTCAGACGCTCCACCCGTTGGTCGTCTTTGTGGCGGATCAGGTAGAAACTGCGTTTTAGGGATAGTTGATCCGTTAGGATTTTCTTAACCTCGGGGAAGGTAGGAATAGCAAAATCGTGAACTATACAAACCCCTGCCCCGCGCCGCGCCCAGTTCAGCTGAACCGAGGAGCTGTTCGAGGTCAGATCCGGCTGTAAGTCCTTGCCTGCATCACCCATGTAATCAAGCTCCTGATCGAAAATCAGGTCACTGATATAACCGATCATCCGGTGATCTTTCAGGTCTGCTAACTTGGTGATCGGCGGATGGGTTTTCAGGTATTCCTCGCTGGCGGCCAAGTGCAGGTGGTAATCCGTAATCCGTTGCACGGTAAGCCTACCCGCTTGTGGGGGGGAAACTGTTACGGCCATGTCCGCCTCGCGTTTGGACAGGTTGAATACACGGGGCAAGGCGACGATCTGCACCTCTAACCCCGGGTTTTCCTCGACGATTTCGGCACAAACTTGCGGCAGAAGGTAGTTCGCGGACCCGTCCGGTGCGCCGATACGAATACTGCCGGACAGAACGTTGGACTGGCCTTTGACCTCGGATTCCGCGGCCAACAGCGATTGTTCCATCATACTGGCATGTGTCAGCAAGCGTTGACCGGCATCCGTCAGATCATACCCTTGCGGGGATTTGGTGAACAGGCGTGCTGTCAGGTCTTCTTCCAGCCGCTGCACCCGCCGCCCCACAGTTGCAGGGTCCATTTTCAAGGCCCTTCCCGCGTTCGACAGACTGTTAAGCCTTGCTACTTGCAAGAACACCTTCAGGTCATCCCAACGCAGTTTACTGATCGACATACCTTACCTTTGCATAATTGCACTATATTTTTACCCTATTGCCCCTACGATATGCAAAAATGCAAGGGTATAATCGTATCAGAATTGATTCCAACGGGAGAAAACCATGAAAGAATTAACGCATTACATTAACGGCGAGCGCGTCAAAGGTACTTCGGGTCGCTTTGCCGACGTATATAACCCAGCGATTGGCGAAGTTATTGCCAA
Source organism: Rhodobacterales bacterium UBA3089 (assembly GCA_002367255.1). Lineage (GTDB taxonomy): Bacteria > Pseudomonadota > Alphaproteobacteria > Rhodobacterales > Rhodobacteraceae > NORP23. The sequence goes on from DFBD01000275.1 coordinate 1,626, forward strand.
GACGCCACTGGCCACGGCCGCGGAAATGGATATCGCAGTTCAGCACGCCGCCGCCGCGCAACCGGCATGGGCCGCGATGAACCCGCAACGCCGCGCACGCGTAATGATGAAGATGGTTGATCTTCTTCACCGCGACATGGACAAGCTGGCCGAGGCCCTNNTCCGAACAGCACGGCAAAACTTTGCCGGATGCCAAAGGCGACGTAATCCGTGGTCTGGAAGTTGTGGAATACTGCATCGGCGCACCGCAATTGCTGAAAGGTGAATACACCGACGGCGCTGGCCCCGGCATTGATATGTATTCGATGAAACAGGCGCTCGGTGTAACCGCTGGTGTAACCCCGTTCAACTTCCCGGCCATGATCCCTTTGTGGATGTGCGCCCCAGCGATTGCCTGTGGTAACGCCTTCATCCTGAAACCATCCGAGCGCAACCCATCCGTGCCCATCATGCTGACTGAATTGTTCGAAGAAGCGGGCCTTCCAAAAGGCATCATGCAGGTTGTGAACGGCGATAAAGACGCAGTTGATGCGATCATCGAACACCCGACTATCCAGTCGATCGGTTTCGTTGGTTCTACACCGATTGCCGAATACATTTACGGCAACGGCTGTGCGAACGGCAAACGCGTACAAGCCTTTGGTGGCGCGAAAAACCACGCCATCATCATGCCGGATGCGGATATGGACAACGTTGTAGATGCGCTAATCGGTGCAGGCTACGGCGCAGCTGGCGAACGCTGCATGGCGATTTCCGTGGCTGTTCCGGTTGGCGAAGGCACAGCAGATCGTCTGATTGCAGCCCTCGCCCCACGTGTCGAAAGCCTGAAGATCGGCCCTTACACATCCGGCGACGATGTAGACTTCGGTCCAGTCATCACGGGTGCTGCCAAAGACAAAATCAACGGCCTCGTTGAAAGTGGTGTAGAGCAAGGCGCTACCCTTGCCGTTGACGGCCGTGGCTTCTCGCTTCAAGGCTATGAGGACGGTTTCTTCGTTGGTGCCTCGTTGTTTGACAACGTCACTACGGATATGGACATCTACAAACAAGAAATCTTTGGTCCTGTTCTGTCGGTTGTTCGTGCGCAAACTTATGAAGAGGCTATCGGCCACGCTATGGACCACGAATACGGCAACGGCACCGCGATCTTCAC
>DFBD01000131.1:0-7476 GCA_002367255.1 Rhodobacterales bacterium UBA3089
GGCCCAGCGTTTGGCGTAGGTTTCAACCGTTAACATACGATAATCGGCGGTGGCGCGCTCAACGTTGGTGAACACACGTTTCAGAAAACGATCCCCGAATCGGTCAATCGTGCCTTGAATGCGATCGATATTCGCTAGATCAGAACCAATGCCGATTATCACGCGACACCTAGACCGAACGTCTCGTTTCGGGACTCGTCCATTAACGCCCGCATGCGGCGGATAGCGGAATCCAGCCCCGAGAATATCGCCTCGCCGATGATGAAATGGCCGATGTTCAGCTCCATCACTTCGGGGAAGGCAGCGATGGGTTTGACGGAATTATAGGTAATCCCATGCCCCGCATGGACCTCAAGCCCAAGGCTGTGGGCATAGGCCGACATCTCGCGCAGGCGCTCAAGTTCGGGGTCACTTTTATCGTGACGACCTTCTTCAAGCGCATCGCAATACGGGCCTACATGCAGCTCGATGATCTCGGCACCGATACGTGCCGCCGCCTCGATCTGCTTTTGATCGGCGGCGATGAAGATTGACACACGGCAACCCGCTTCGCGCAATGGTGCGATAAAATGGGCAAGATGGTTTTCGTCGCGGGCGACCTCTAGACCACCCTCGGTCGTGCGTTCTTCGCGCTTTTCGGGCACGATGCAAACGGCGTGGGGCTTGTGGCGCAGCGCAATCGCTTGCATTTCGGGCGTTGCGGCCATCTCGAAATTTAGCGGGATGATAAGGTGTTCCATCAGCGCATCAATGTCACTGTCTGTAATATGGCGGCGATCCTCGCGGAGGTGGGCGGTGATACCATCAGCCCCTGCAACCTCGGCCATTTTGGCGGCGCGTAAAGGGTCGGGATAGGCCCCGCCACGTGCATTACGCACAGTTGCAACATGGTCAATGTTAATGCCCAAACGCAGGCGGCCAAGGGGTTGGATAAGGGTATTTGCCATAGGAATCGACCTTATAGTTACGGGTATAGGTTTAACGATACTGCGCTTATTCGCCCGAGTCAGCCAAAGAATCGCGTTCCTTGCGACGTTTTTCACGCCTTTCGGCCACAATCACACATCGCCGCATCTGATAGGCGGCAATCACGGGGTTAAGCAGGAAGTAGGTGATCGCACCCAAAACAACGCCGATAATCGTGCCGCCAACCAGATAGGGCAGGAACAGGTTGGACATGAAATCCGCCAGTCCTGTCGGTCTTTCCGCCAAGCCAAACCAGCTTTGGATCAACTGCCATGCGTCGGTGGTGGCTTGCCAAAATGCCGAATGCAGGCCTTGGAAGTCGTCATCCTTGGTGTTCATCCCCAAAACCGTGCGCCCGAGGTTCAGTGAAACCGTGGCTATAAACGGGTACGTAACGGGGTTGCCGAATGCAGTTGTGATGAAGGACGCCACCAGATTAGCCCGCAGAATGTAAACAATAATCAACGCCATCGCCATGTGGACACCAAGGATGGGCGAGAAACAAACGAAAACACCAATCGCGGCCCCAAGGGCAATTTTATGCGAGGTGTCCGGCAGGCGTTTCACGCGGTGGCTAACGTATTGAATGCTGCGCTTCCAACCCTTTTTCGGGAAAAAGAGGGCACCCAAACGCTGGTTCAGCGATTGTTTATCCCGTCTTTTGAAAACCATTATTACGTATCCCTTTACGCGTTACACATAGATGTATGAGCCAATAACCAGCCGAACGCCAGCGCGATTCACTTGTTGGCCGCCGGATTTCTGTGCCGAACAACCGAGGCGATGTCGTCATCCGCCTCGATTGCTGTGCGAATGTGCATAAGGTGTTTGATATCGCGTACCTGCAAATCAATCAGGATGCGGTAGAAATCGGGTTTGCGTTCGGTGAAATGGATGTCGGCGATGTTGGCGTTATGCTCGCCGATCAATGTGCAAATACGGCCCAGAACGCCTGCGTCATTTGCCATGATAATCTCGATAGAAGAGGAATGGTCCGCGTTAAACATTCCCTCCGTCCAGCGCAGATCAATCCAGCTGTCCGGATCGTTTTCGTATTCTACTAACGCATCGCAATCGATCGCGTGGACAACAACACCGCGACCGCGCACCATAATTCCGACAATCCGCTCGCCGGGCAGGGGCAGGCAACATTTTCCCGGTATGTGGCTTTGCCCGGCTTTAAGCCCAACCACGGCGGTGGTCGGTTTTTTGCCTTTGACTTCGCCTTTTTTCAACAGCTCGGGATACAGCGCCATGGCCAGATCGCTTCCGGTAATCTGCGTGGTGCCTATCTGCGCCAGCAGTTCATCCCTAGAGGCCAGCCCCATATTTTTCGCCGCTGTCGCGAGGGCCTTGTCAGTGGCCTTCTTGCCAATCTTGCCCAATGCCACCCGCGCAATTTCTGTACCAAGGCGAATATGCGCGGCCTTATGTTCTTCGCGGATTGACCGGCGGATCGCTGACTTGGCGCGCCCGGTAACGACCATATCTTCCCAGCTGGGTTGTGGGCGTTGGCTGTCAGCGCGGATAATCTCGACGGATTGGCCATTACGAAGGCGCGTCCACAGCGGTACACGTTTGCCATCAATTTTTGCGCCAACACAACTGTCGCCGATGCGGGTGTGGATAGCATAGGCAAAATCAATCGGCGTGGCCCCGCGCGGCAAGTTGATAACAGCGCCTTTGGGGCTGAAGCAGAACACCTGATCCTGAAACATTTCCAGCTTCACGTGTTCTAGATACTCGTTCGGGTTTTCGGCGTTCTCGAACCCGTCTATCAGCCCGCGAAGCCAGTGAAAGGGATCCACGGTAAACGGGTTTTCGAAACGTTCACCATTGCGATAGGACCAGTGGGCCGCCACACCGGACTCCGCAACAATATGCATCTCGCGGGTGCGGATTTGGACCTCTACACGCTTGGCATCACGACCCGAAACAGTTGTCTGTATCGAACGATACCCGTTGGTTTTGGGTTGGCTGATGTAATCCTTGAACCGCCCGGGAATGGCCCTCCAACGCTGATGCACTGCGCCCAATGCCGTATACGCGTCACCCTCGTCTTTCGTGATGATGCGGAAACCGTAGATATCCGATAGACGATGGAAGCCGTGGCCGGTTTCTTCCATCTTGCGCCAGATAGAGTAGGGGCGCTTTTCACGGCCCGTTACTTGCGCTTCCACCCCGCACTTGGCCAGTGCTGTTTTGATGTCTTCAATAATGACGGGGATCAGATCGCCGGTTTCTGCCCGCAAGGTTATAAACCGCCGCATGATGGAATTGCGCGCCTCGGGGTTTAGAACCGCAAAACACAGATCTTCGAGTTCTTCGCGGATGTATTGCATCCCCACACGACCAGCCAGGGGCGCATAAATCTCCATCGTCTCGTGGGCTTTTTTGCGCTGTTTTTCCGGGCGCATGTGCTTGATCGTCCGCATGTTGTGCAAACGGTCAGCCAGCTTTACCAGCAATACCCGCACATCCTTGGACATCGCCAACAGAAGTTTACGGAAATTTTCGGCCTGTGCGGTTTCAACCGACGACAACTCCAGATTGGTCAGCTTGGTAACCCCGTCCACCAATAGCGCGATTTCCTCGCCAAACCGGTCAGAGACATCCTGATAGCTGGCACCGGTATCCTCGATCGTGTCGTGCAACAGTGCGGTAATGATCGTGGCGTCGTCCAGCTTGACTTCGGTCAGCAACGCGGCGACTTCGATGGGGTGGCTGAAATAGGGTTCGCCCGATGAACGGAACTGGCCCTCGTGCGCCTCCAGCCCAAAAGCATAGGCGGCGCGGATCAATCCGGCGTCGGTATTCGGGTTATAGGCGCGTACGAGACCAATCAGGTCTTCGACATCAATCATTAGGCAGGCTCCATTCGGGGAAGTTCCCCGCAGAACACCTTATTTGGCTTCTTGGGCTTCCATCAAGGCACGAAGCAGGTTTTCCTCGGACATATCGTCCTCGGCTGCGTCGCCTTCTTCAGTACCCATAAGAAGGGTCATCTGGTCTTCTTCGGCCTCGTCCACTTCGATTTGTGTCTGATGGCTTTCAATGGCGCTTTCGCGCAGATGTTCGGCTGTCAGTGTTTCATCAGCGATTTCGCGAAGGGCAATAACCGGGTTCTTGTCGTTATCACGATCAACTGTCACCTCGGCACCCAGCGAAAGTTCGCGCGCACGATGTGCAGCAAGCATTACAAGTTCAAAGCGGTTAGGTACTTTGTCGATGCAGTCTTCAACGGTTACACGTGCCATGCGTCAAGCTCCATAAGATCGGGGGCGTATTGGAAGAACGAACATCTAAGCCCCATTATAAGGAATAGCAAGGCCGGAATGGGCGTAATTACGTTGAAATTTCCGATATTTCAGCCAAATCTTCCGCTGGAAGGGCTGCCAGCATTTCCGAAACCGTGATTCCCGTGACCGGATGCACCCAGTTTGGCGCGATGTCATTCAGTGGCACCAACACGAAAGAACGGTCCTGAAGGCGCGGATGCGGCAAAACCAGTTGGTCCGGTGTTTTCGTCTGCTGGCTGGGTAAATCGAGGGATTTCCACTCTTCAAAAGTTTCCAGATCAGGCCATATAACGTCATCGTATGCGATCAAATCCAGATCACATAACCGCGGCTCCCAACGGTTTTCGCGGGTGCGCCCCATCTCGGCCTCGATGCGGTGCAGGGCCGCAAGAACTTCTGTCGGCGTCAGGTCTGTTTCCACCACAACCGCACCATTAACAAAATCCGGCCCTGAATTGGCCGGGAAAGCAGGAGTGGTAAACCATTTACTGATTCGCCTAATCTGTAACGATTCCAACAAAAACAACTCTAGGGACTTTTTTAGGGTTTGTAGCGCCGTTCCGGTGGCGGAAGGCAGGTTTGCACCCATCGCGATGTGGCAATAATGCCTGCTTTTTTTACTTTTTGGGTCTTGCATGGTCAATAATACTACCTATCATTATATCACGATGTGCTGCTGGACTGATTACATAGTATAGTCAGGGGATATCCAGCTTTTTTCTTGGAGATGTGAATGTTTTACCGTGATGAGCGCTTAGCTCTGTTTATTGATGGTTCTAATCTATATGCTGCCGCCAAAGCATTAGGTTTTGACATTGATTATAAACTGTTACGTACCGAGTTTATGCGCCGCGGCAAGTTGCTGCGCGCAATGTATTACACAGCCCTTCTCGAAAACGAGGAGTATTCGCCGATTCGGCCTCTTGTCGATTGGTTGAACTATAACGGCTATACGATGATTACCAAGCCCGCAAAAGAATTTACGGATTCTATGGGGCGACGGAAAATCAAAGGTAACATGGATATCGAACTGGCTGTGGATGCATTAGAACTTGCACCCCACCTCGATCATGTTGTGATTTTCTCCGGTGACGGAGATTTCCGCCCGCTGGTCGAATCGCTGCAACGCAAAGGGGTTCGGGTGTCTGTGGTTTCCACAATCCGCTCGCAACCACCAATGATTGCGGACGAACTTCGCCGTCAATGCGATAACTTTATCGAGCTGGACGAGCTGCGCGACGTAATCGGTCGCCCTCCACGCCCGGATGATCAACAGTTCAATAACGACGAAGACTAGGACTGTAATTCAAACCTTTGCTCCGCTATTAAGTTCAGGAACGAATTAGCGGAGCATTTCATGCCCAAACCTCTGACATTATATCTGGCTGCACCGCGCGGGTTTTGCGCGGGCGTTGACCGTGCCATCAAGATCGTCGAAATGGCGATCGAAAAATGGGGCGCGCCTGTCTATGTCCGCCATGAAATCGTCCACAACAAGTTTGTCGTCGATGGTCTGCGCGCCAAAGGGGCCATCTTTGTCGAAGAACTTGAAGCTTGCCCCACCGACCGCCCGGTGATTTTTTCTGCCCACGGTGTACCTAAATCCGTACCGGCCGAGGCCGAGAAACGGCAAATGATTTACGTCGATGCAACATGCCCACTGGTATCGAAGGTTCATATCGAGGCCGAGCGGCATTCGGGCAACGGTTTACAAATGGTGATGATCGGCCATGCAGGGCACCCAGAAACCGTCGGCACCATGGGGCAACTGCCTGAAGGCGAAGTGTTGCTGGTCGAAACCGAAGCTGACGTGGCAAAACTGACCCCCCGTGATCCTGAAAATCTGGCGTTCATCACCCAAACAACCCTGTCTGTGGATGATACCGTGGGGATTGTGGCAGCTTTGAATGCACGATTCCCCAAAATTGTTGGCCCGCATAAAGAAGACATCTGCTACGCGACCACCAACCGCCAAGAGGCGGTAAAAGCTATCGCGGCGTATACCGACGCTTTGCTGGTAATCGGTGCGCCCAATTCATCCAACTCGCGCCGATTGGTCGAGGTTGGGAAAAAGGCCGGATGCCGGTATTCACAACTTGTGCAGCGTGCCAAATATATCGACTGGGATTCGTTGGAAGAGTTCGATTCTATCGGAATTTCCGCCGGTGCCTCCGCCCCTGAACAATTGATCGACGAGGTCGTAGATGCTTTCAAGGCTCGTTTCGATGTAACTGTGGAGGTCATCGAGACCGCACAGGAAAACGTCGAATTCAAAGTCCCGCGGGTGTTGCGAACATGACTCGCGACGATGAAACCATTGCGTTTTACAACGAAGAAGCGCCGACCTACACGAAGCAACCCAGCGAAGTTGGCAAGTCTGACCGATTGCAGAATTTCGCCAATCGTATCCGCCCGCAAGGCGATGTCCTTGATCTTGGGTGCGGTGCAGGAAACGCGGCGCGTGCCTTCCATGCGATGGGCTTCAAGGTGACGGCGTTCGATGGATCCGAAGGGATGCTGACGCAAATCCGCAAGGTTTCAGAAATCACAACGATATGTTCCGATTTCGACGGGTTGGATATGGCCAACGCTTTCGACGGCATCTGGGCAAACTTTTGCCTGCAACACGTTCCGCGCCCCGAATTACCCGCCGTTCTGGATAACGTGGCGAATGCGCTTCGCACGGCTGGCTGGCTTTTGATCGGCATCCACGAAGGCAGCGAGACCCGCCGCGACAAGCTCGGGCGGCTCTATTGCCACCATACCGAAGCGGACTTGACTGAAGCCCTTAAACAGCGCGGATTGCGCGTGCATTCGGTGGTTTTTGCGGATAGCACCGGATACGACGGAACGCCTTTTACAGGTATGACAATGGTGGCACAAAAACTTGGCTGAACTTACGATCTACACAGACGGTGCTTGCTCTGGCAATCCTGGACCAGGCGGCTGGGGGGCGCTGTTGGTTGCCACAAACGGCGACACCACCCTCAAAGAACGCACCCTTTGCGGGGGCGAAGGTGTTACCACCAACAACCGCATGGAACTTATCGCGGCAATCGAGGCATTGAACGCGCTACAGCGCCCCTCCACCCTGACGCTAATCACGGACAGCGCGTACGTTAAAGGCGGGATTACCGGCTGGATGCATGGCTGGAAAAAGAACGGCTGGAAAACCAGTGCCCGCAAGCCCGTGAAAAACGTTGATTTGTGG
>DFBD01000131.1:7532-17822 GCA_002367255.1 Rhodobacterales bacterium UBA3089
GAGCGCGCGGACGAACTGGCCCGCCAAGGCATGGCCCCGTTTAAAACCAACGGAAAATAGCACAACCGCCGAGGCGAAGCCGAGGCCACGCCCAACGGGAGGGGTTTCGTTTTGCCTAGCAAAACGACGACCCTGACGGGCGGGAGAGCTACTTTTTGTTTTCGATAAAATTTTGATAAAGTACGATCAGGACGACAGCCCCGAGGATCGCGCCCAAAAGCCCTGAAAATATGCCAAGAGTTGCCAGCAACAGCCGCAACACCCCGCCGCCGATTAATGCGCCGAGAACGCCGATCGCGATGGTTTGTGGAACCCCTAGATCAAGATTGAACATGCGCGTGGCGATAAAACCCGCAGCCGTTCCAATGATTACAATAAATACCAGACTACCCAAAAGGTCCCTCCGTTCAGTGATTGAACTTGTAATATGGGGAATAATCGCCCTTAGGGAAGGGCTTTAGGGCGTGAATTATTTGCGCCGCCGTGCTGTTGGCACAATTATCAGCGCCCCGGCCGAGCCAATAATCGCACCCAGACCGGGTGGTCCAAAGCTGATGCCGAACATCACGCGCAGCATGTAAAACAGGAAAACCCCGCCAAGGCAGATGATGATGCTTGCCAGATATCCATTATTGGTCAGCCCCCATTTTTCCGACACGTACCCCACAATACCACCGATAATCATCGAGCCGAAGAATGCAAAAAACATGGGTACGCCTTTCCTATTTCGGTGCAAACTACCGCCCGAACCCCGAACGCGCAATCGGTTAATCGAGCGTCGTTCCCGCCGGAACCTTGGTTCCCAACAGAAAAACTTCGGCAGGTTGCGGGCCTTTTCCGGCCTTTTGAACCTTCAGCAAACGAACCGCCCCCTCGCCACATGCGATGGTTAAGCCGTCGTCCAAAGCAGTGCCCGCAGCCCCGATTCCGTCCGTTAGATTCGAAAGCAAAACCTTCACCCGTTCGCCATTCAGCATGAACCAGGCCCCCGGAAATGGCGATATCCCGCGAATTAGGCGATCCACTTCACTGGCAGGTTTTGACCAGTCAATCCGCGCCTCGGCTTTGTCGATTTTCGCGGCGTAGGTCACGCCCTCGTCGGGCTGTGGTTGCGCTATAAGCGTATCGATTTTTGCCAAGGCCCCTACCATCAACGCCGCGCCCATTTCGGCCAATCGGTCATGCAGGCTGGCCGCGGTATCTTGCGCTGTAATCGGCGTGGCATTGCGCAGCAAAACAGGCCCCGTATCCAGCCCCGCCTCCATCTGCATGATGCAAACGCCGGTTTCCGCGTCGCCTGCCATAATTGCCCGCTGTATCGGCGCTGCCCCGCGCCATCGCGGCAAAAGAGAGGCGTGGATGTTGAAACACCCGCGTGCCGGGGCGTCCAATATCGCTTGGGGCAGGATCAGGCCATAGGCGACCACCACCGCTGCTTCGGCATTCAGGGCGGCGAATTCTGCACGATCAGCGTCGTCTTTGAAGTTTAACGGAGTACGCACCGGTAACCCCAGCGCCTCGGCGCGGCGTTGCACAGGCGAGGGCCGTGGTTTTTTGCCTCGGCCAGCGGGGCGCGCAGGTTGGGAATAGACGCAAGCGATCTCGTGCCCCGCGCTGACAAGTTGATCGAGTACCGAAACCGAAAACTCGGGCGTTCCCATGAAGATCAGCCGCATCAGCCCCTCCGCTTCATGTTTTTGGCGTGTTTGGCCAACAACATTTTCCGTTTGGTCGGGCTAAGGAGGTGGACGTAAAGCTTGCCGTTCAAATGATCGATCTGGTGCTGCACCGAGGTTGCCCAGAGATGCACGAAATCCTTTTCCACAACCTCGCCATCCTCGTTCATAAACCGCACCGTCACCGCGCGCGGGCGTTCGACAACGCCGGACAAGCCGGGCAGGTTGGGGCTGGCCTCGTCATGTTCGTTCATCTTGGCCGAGGCATGGATGACCTCGGGGTTCGCCATGCGTATGGCCGCGTTATGCGTGCCTGAACAATCCACGACCGCCAATCGTTGCATTACCCCGATCTGCGGTGCTGCCAACCCGACGCCGGGCATGCCGTACATCGCGTTTAACATGTCATCCCAGATGCCGCGCACCGTATCATCCACCACCTCAACTGGCGCACAAACCGCTTGCAGACGTTTGTCCGGATACATCAGAAACGGTTTAGGCACGCGCACGCTCTTTTTTCAGTTTTTTCATCTTGGTAGTTATCATCGCGCGCTTCATCTTGCTTAGATAATCGATGAACAACACCCCATCCAGATGGTCCAGCTCGTGCTGAACGGCGGTCGCACGAAGGGCGTCAAACTCGGTTTCCTGTGGCTTGCCATCGGCATCGAGGTACGACATCCGCACCAGCTCCGGCCGTGTAACAGGCTCGTAAATCTCGGGGATGGACAGGCAACCTTCCTCGTATGTGTTTTCTTCCTCGGATTCCCACGTCACCTTCGGGTTAATCAGGACCATCGGGTCGGGCGTGGCATTCTCACCCGAACAATCGATCACGAAAATTCGTTTCATCACACCGATCTGCGGACCCGCCAAACCTACGCCCGGGGCATCGTACATGGTTTCCAGCATATCATCTGCCAGCTTGCGGATATTCGCGTCCACGTCAGTCACAGGTTCACAGACCTTTTTCAGGCGCGGGTCGGGATGTATAAGTATGTTTCGCAATGTCATGCTGGGCATTTAAGCGATGCAGCGCGGTGGTGCAAGGTTTCCTCTTGCTCACAGCCATAAAACCGCTAGCCTGAAACCAAATAAACAGGAGCCCCCATGACCAATTTTGACGAAGTAATCGACCGCCGCGACACACATTCTGCCAAATGGGACGCGATGGAGCCCCTTTACGGCGTTTCGCCGGACGATGGCATTTCTATGTGGGTGGCCGATATGGACTTCCACCCGCCCCAAGCTGTGAGTGCCGCAGTGCAAGGCATGGTCGATCACGGCGTTTATGGGTATTACGCCATGGACGCCAGCTACAAGGCCGCGATCTGCGGCTGGATGGATCGTCGTCACGGCTGGACGGTTGACCTCGACTGGATTTTCAGCACCCACGGGCTGGTAAACGGCACCGCACTTTGCATCCAGACCTATTCGAACGCGGGCGATGGTGTGATCCTGTTCACCCCCGTCTACCACGCATTTGCCAAGGTAATTAACGCCAATAACCGCCGGATTGTTGAAAGCGAGCTGGTGAACAACAACGGCCGCTATGAAATGGACCTCGCAGCGCTGGAAAGCCAGCTAAAGGGCGACGAAAAGATGGTGATCCTCTGTTCGCCACATAATCCGGGCGGTCGTGTCTGGTCAAAACCCGAACTAAAAGCCCTTGCGGATTTTTGTGTGAAGCATGACTTGATACTGGTGTCCGATGAAATTCACCACGATCTGGTCTACGGCGACAATAAACACACCGTCATGTCATTGGCGGCCCCCGAAATTATCAACCGTCTGGTGATGCTGACCGCCAGTAGCAAGACCTTCAACATTGCCGGCGCACATGTGGGTAACGTGATTATCGAGGACCCCGACCTTCGCGCCCAATTCGCGGCGACCTATCTGGCGGGCGGTAATTCCCCCAATAGTTTTGGCGTCATCATGACCGAGGCCGCCTATAACGACGGCGAAGACTGGCTAAATGACCTGCTGGATTACCTCGAAGAAAATCGTCGGATTTTCGATGCGGGCATTGCTGCAATTCCGGGGCTCAAATCAATGGACCTTTCTGCAACCTATCTGGCGTGGGTTGATTTTTCCGGCACCGGCATGCCCCCCGAAGAGTTCACCAAAAGGGTCGAGCAAGAAGCCAAGATTGCCGCCAACTATGGCCACACCTTTGGCAAAGGCGGCGAAAACTTCTTGCGTTTCAACATCGCCACCCGCCGCGAATTGGTCGAGAAAGCCGTCAAGCGTCTCGCTGCCGCTTTCGCTGATTTGCAATAAGTGATCCCGCGACCCGACGTTTCCGATTGCACTTTTGAAAAATCGGCATAGGGTCGCCGGATGACAAAAACTAAAATGTCCGAAGGTGCCATTTGGCTAAACCGGACCACTCCGCCACATGTGATGACGCTTGTGCTGATTGCCAGCATTGGTGCATTAAATATGAATATCTTTTTGACTGTCCTTCCCAGAATGGCGGTCTATTTTGATACGGAATACGCATTTATGCAGTTGGCGATTTCGGCCTATCTGGGGGTAACGGCCGTTTTGCAGTTGATAATCGGGCCGCTGTCGGATCGTTTCGGCAGAAGGCCGGTGCTGCTGGTCTCGCTAGGGATTTTCCTGCTGGCAACGCTTGGGTGCATTTTTTCGCCAAACATCTGGGTGTTCCTGATGTTCCGGATGCTACAGGGCTCTATTGTTGCGGGTATGGTGCTGTCGCGCGCCATCGTGCGCGACATGGTCGAGCCATGGGAGGCCGCCAGTATGATCGGCTATATTACCATGGGGATGTCCATGGTTCCCATGGTCGGGCCGATGATCGGGGGGTACCTGGGGCAGACCTTTGGCTGGCAAAGTACCTTCGTGGTTGTGCTGGTATTTGGCGCTCTGGTTGTGTGGCTGATATGGGCTGATATGGGCGAGACGAATACACAGAAGTCGACCAGTTTCAAGGCGCAATTCATGGCCTACCCCGAGCTTATCCGCTCTAGACGGTTCTGGGGGTATGCGCTGTCGGCGGGCTTTGCGTCGGGGGCATTTTTCGCGTTTATTGGCGGGGCCCCTTTCGTTGCGATTGAATTATTGCACCTCGAACCTGCGCAGATGGGGTTTTACTTTGCTTTCATTTCCCTTGGCTATATGGGCGGCAACTATCTTTCAGGACGGTATTCAAATATTATAGGCCTTAACCGGATGATGCTGTTTGGCAGTCTTATCGCGGTGTTCGGGATGTTGCTGGCTTTATCGCTGTTCCTGCTCGGCTTCCAACACCCGATTTCGTTTTTCGGCTCTATTATGTTCGTCGGCATCGGTAACGGGATGACGTTGCCAAATGCCAACGCCGGTATCGTATCTGTGCGCCCGCATCTGGCCGGAAGCGCGTCTGGCCTTGGCGGCGCGGTTATGATTGGCGGGGGCGCTGGCCTTTCGGCAATCACCGGCACAATGCTAACGGTCGAATCAGGTGCTTATCCGTTGTTGTATGTGATGTTGGGGTCGTCTGTGCTGGCCGTAATGACCAGTTCCTATGTTATTTATGTGGCTCATAAAGCTGGTGAACTCGGATACTCTAGCGAAGTTGAATAGCGTTTGCCTCGCGGGTGCAGCATTTTGTCGTTGACATGAGTGCGCAAGATTGTGATGAAACGCACAGAGCAAACGTAACTTCATTACAAAAAAGGATTCTTACTTATGAGCTTCAAGGTCCAACCTGCATCACCCGCCCGCCCGAACCGCTGCCAATTGTTCGGCCCCGGCTCTCGTCCGGCGATTTTTGAAAAAATGGCGACAAGTGCTGCGGATGTTATCAATCTGGATCTGGAAGATTCCGTTGGCCCTGCCGACAAAGACGAGGCCCGCGCCAACGTCATTAAAGCCATCAACGAAATGGATTGGGGCACCAAAACCCTTTCGGTTCGCATCAACGGGCTGGACACCGAATTCTGGTATCGCGATGTGGTTGACCTTCTGGAACAAACAAACGGGCGCCTCGATCAGATCATGATCCCCAAGGCAGGCTGTGCCGCTGACATCTACGCCGTGGACGCATTGGTAAGCGCGATCGAGGCTGCCAAAGGCCGCACCAAACCGATCGACTTCGAAGTTATCATCGAAACCGCCGCCGGCCTGTCCCACGTCGAAGAAATCGCCGCCTCCAGCCCGCGCATGGTCGCGATGAGCCTCGGCGCCGCCGATTACGCCGCCTCTATGGGTATGCAAACCACCGGCATCGGTGGCACGCAGGAAAATTACTATATGCACACACCAAACGGCGACAAGCACTGGGGTGACCCGTGGCACGCCGTCACCGTCGCCATCGTCGCAGCCTGTCGCACCCACGGCCTGTTGCCTGTCGATGGCCCGTTCGGCGATTTTTCGGACGACGAGGGTTTCAGGGCACAAGCACGTCGTGTCGCTACGCTGGGTATGGCCGGAAAATGGGCCATCCATCCCAAACAAGTCGCACTTGCAAACGAGGTGTTCACCCCCTCCGAAGCTCAGGTCACCGAAGCCCGCGAGATCCTCGCCGCCATGGAAGTCGCCAAAGCCGAGGGGCAGGGCGCGGCCGTATACAAAGGCCGTCTGATCGATATCGCCTCGATTAAACAGGCCGAGGTTATTGTGAAGCAGGCGGAAATGATTGTAGGCTAACTCCAAATTAATTTTTGGAAGCCATATCATTATGAAACTGAATATCCTGANNTTGTCGCCGTTTGCCTGACGGCGACAATCAGCCTTGCCCAAGACATCAACTTTGGCAATGACAGCGGCCAATTCGCCTTGGACGGTATCTGTGACGACCGCCGTTTTGAAGGCGCCGCCATGGAAATCGGCCTTGGGTGGTCTAATATCGCCACTGACGCCACAGATTGCCGTTCAGCGTTCGAGGCGGGTACAATCGGCTTGTGGAACCTGCAAGAAGGTATCGCCCGAACCGACTGCGCGACAGTAGATTTCGGCACGAATACCTCGGAGTATTCCAACGACGGTGCCTGCGACGACCCACGCTTTGAAGGATTGGGCGAGGCTGAAAGCCCGAATTTCGAACATCTGGGTAAAGACGCCACAGATTGCCAGAAACTGTGTGAATTTGACATGGTATTCTTGCGCGACATGGGAGCCGTGGATTTACCCGAACCCGAACCGGTAGACGAAGTTTACGGCGACAACTCGGGCGAATATACGCGCGATGGCGAATGCGATGATCGCCGTTTTGTCGGCGGGGCGATGGCGGCCAGCCTTGGTTGGGGCTCGACAGGTCGCGACGCTGCTGATTGTCGTGATGCCGCCGAGGCTGGCCTTATCTCTCTTTGGGATCAACAGCTTGCCGCAGAACAAACCGTATGTAGCGCGATTGATTTTGGTGACGACTCCTCGGAATACGCCAACGATGGTACATGCGACGACAACCGGTTCGAAGGGCGCGGTTCGGCCTCGTTAATTACCTCGGGCTATGAGGGACGTGACGCCACCGATTGCAGCCGGATGTGCGACTATGGCCTGATCTTCGTGCGCGAAACCGAATAACCTTCACCATTGCAATTTGTCAGCCCAAACGTCATATAAACTCTATATACGGAAATTGGGCTGACAATATGCAAAACTATCTCGAATTCGAAAAACCGCTTGCTGAAATCGAAGGCAAAGCCGAAGAATTGCGTGCGCTGGCCCGCCAGAACGAAGATATGGACGTCACGGACGAAGCTACCGCGCTAGACAATAAAGCGAAATCTTTGCTGGATGAAATGTACGAAAAGTTAACGCCTTGGCAGAAATGTCAGGTGGCGCGGCATCCCGACCGCCCTCACTGCAAAGATTATATCGAGGCGCTGTTCACCGAATTCACCCCCCTTGCTGGCGACCGAAGCTTCGCCGACGATCATGCCGTCATGGGTGGGCTGGCGCGGTTCAACGACCAACCCGTCGTCGTGATCGGCCATGAAAAAGGTAACGACACCAAATCCCGCATCGAACGGAATTTCGGCATGGCGCGGCCCGAAGGGTATCGCAAAGCGGTGCGCCTGATGGACCTCGCAGATCGTTTCGGCTTGCCTGTCATCACCTTGATCGACACCGCCGGCGCATATCCGGGCAAAGGGGCCGAGGAACGCGGCCAATCCGAAGCCATCGCACGTTCAACCGAAAAGTGCCTACAAATCGGCGTTCCGTTAATTGCCGTAATTATCGGCGAAGGCGGTTCCGGCGGGGCTGTGGCGTTTGCGGCGGCCGACAGGTTGGTAATGTTGGAACATTCGGTCTATTCCGTGATCTCGCCCGAGGGCTGCGCGTCTATCCTTTGGAAAGACGCCACCAAAATGCGCGAAGCGGCGGAGGCCTTGCGCTTGACCGCACAAGATTTGCAGGAACTCGGCGTGGCAGACGAAGTTATCGCCGAACCCGTCGGCGGCGCGCAGCGCAACCCGCCTATGGCAATCGCATCGGTTGGTGAAAAAGTTTCGACCTTGCTCGAAGAGCTGGGCAAATCCGACGCCAAAGCCTTGCGCACTGCACGACGTAAAAAATTCCTTGATATGGGTAGCAAGGCGCTGGTCGCCTAAATCGTTAACAACCCCGTCCGCAAAAACGTACATACATGTTGTGTACGCATTGTGTACGGGTTGTGTACACGTAACATCCGCCGTTTAGCCAAATAGTTAACGTCTGAAAATCAGCGCGTCGGCACCGGCGGATCAACGCGATAGTCGTAAAATCCGCGTTGTGATTTACGGCCCAGCCATCCGGCCTCGACATATTTTACCAACAACGGGCAAGGGCGGTATTTTGTGTCCGCCAGGCCGTTATAAAGCACATTCATAATTGCCAGACATGTGTCCAATCCAATGAAATCCGCCAGCTCCAACGGCCCCATAGGATGGTTCGCACCCAGCTTTAACGAAGTATCAATACTTTCAACCGTGCCCACCCCTTCATAGAGGGTATAAACGGCCTCGTTAATCATCGGCATCAAGATACGGTTAACGATAAACGCAGGGAAATCTTCGGCACTGGCCGAGGTTTTGCCAAGCTTCGAAACCACGGCCTTCAGCGTTTGGTACGTTTCATCGTCCGTTGCGATTCCGCGAATAAGTTCAACCAGTTGCATGACTGGAACCGGGTTCATAAAGTGGAACCCCATGAACTTCTCAGGCCGATCAGTCGCCGCCGCCAGCCGTGTGATAGAGATAGACGAGGTGTTAGAAGTAAGGATCGTATCTTCACCTAAATGCGGCGCAAGATTGGCAAAAATCTGATGTTTGATATCCTCGCGCTCGGTCGCAGCCTCGATGATTAAATCGGCTTTCCCGATCACCGCGATGTCCATTTCCATATGCAGCCGGTCGAGGGCGGCGTCCTGTTGCGCAGCCGTGATTTTTCCACGCGCAACTTGGCGGGCAATATTCTTTTCAATCAGGCTCTTGCAGGCATTCAAGGCGTCCTCGGATACATCGTTAACCATAACGTCATATCCAGCGAGCGCAAAAACATGGGCGATTCCGTTGCCCATTTGACCCGCGCCGATGACCCCTACCGAATTGATATCCATGGAAAATCCTATGCCTGTCGTTCTGAAATCTCTGTGAACATAGGCTTTGTGGGGGGGGCGGGCAACCTGTTTGTGCACGGCGTTAACATCCTATCAACGTTTAGGTGGAATTATAGGTCGGAGATTTGAATTTCCTCGTCGTCATTAAGGGGGCACCATGGCATATGGCATCGCAATTGCAGAAGTAGGAGAGGTTGATTTGTACCGTTTTGGCCGTAGCAATCAGATATTCCGCGGTCCGAAGCCTGACTTGGGCGGCCCGTATTTTGCGTTCGTTGGCGGTTCGGAACCTTTCGGGAAATTCGTGTTGGAACCTTACCCCAAACTGGTGGAAAATCGGGTCGGAATAACCTGTGTTAATCTTGGCACACCAGGGGCTGGCCCCGGATTTTTCCTGAAAGACCCTGTGATATTAGAGACTTGCTCTCAGGCAACGAAATGCATCATTCAGGTAATGGATGTGGCGCCGTTATCTAACCGTATGTACGAGGTGTACCCACGCAGAAACATGCGGTTACGGAACGTTTCCGCCGTGCTGAAATCGCTTTACCCACAACTGGACTTCTCGGCCTTCCGGTATGTGTCCGCCATGGTCCGTAAACTGAAAGAGGTTGACGCTGATGCGTATAAAGTCGTGCTGGCAGAACAACGATCGGCGTGGCTGGCGCGGATGCTAGTGCTGTTGCAAGATATTGAAACGACTAAAACATTACTTTGGATACAGCCTGAGGGGGGTAAAGGTTCGGATCAACCTGTGACGCAGGAAATGATCGACGTACTGGCATCACATGTCGATAATGTCGTCAAGGTTTCAGTTGCAGTACCGGAAAGCGGTGGTCGAAGAGGGCTGACAGGTTTGCGTAAGGACACTGGCTGGATGACACGGGAAGTGCATGCTAAAATAGCGGCCGTACTCTCGGCCGATTTGCAAGCGTTGCAGTCGGAAAAAAGGCCCGCCTGATATAGCGGGCCTTAATCGAATTGTTTGTAGTTTAATCTAGCGCTTCTTCCATCTCTGGCACGGCGTCGAACAGGTCGGCGACCAGACCGTAGTCGGCAACCTGG
>DFBD01000030.1 GCA_002367255.1 Rhodobacterales bacterium UBA3089
GTCGGTTATGACGATCTGGACACCTGTAGGCGTATCAGCCCAATCAGTAACTTTGGCCCCTGTTTGGATAACGTCATTGCCCAACCGTTCCCGTACCGTTTTTAGCAATAGCATCTGTAAATGCCCGCGATGGATCGAAAATTGTGGCCACTTGTAGCCAGCGTTCATTCCACGCGGTTCGGACCAAATTTTCCCACCTTGGGTTGAGGCATAGACGACCTCTTGGGTCCGCAACGCGATTTTGTCGAGTTCCGCCAACAAGCCCAGCTCACGCACGGCGGAGGGTTGCAGGTTGATGCCCACGCCCAGCGGTTTTATTTGCGTCACGGCTTCGAATATCCGGCAAGGTATGCCGACCTGGTGAAGGCTAAGGGCAAGAGACAGGCCGCCAATGCCTGCGCCGCTGATTAGAACTGTCATGGCTCGCTCCGGATATTCCAGATGAAATAAACCACGCTAGCCGTGGATTGGCCAGTGGTGATGCAAAACATCGATAATAAACGTGTCGGCTTGCCGGAATCCATCGGCCCGATCAGGGCTAAGATCGAATGCCGGAAGGCCAAGTGCAACCGTGGCCAGACCAGTGCCCAGCAACGATACTACCTGCGCGGCGAACAGTTTCCGAAATACCGGTCGCGTAGTAAAGCCAGCATTTATGCCCCCTCGTATCCACCTGCTTTGCAGATAATCGTCCATTCTTCGGGCGTCACCGGCTGAACCGAAAGGCGGGAGTTATTCACCAACACCATGTCTTTCAGGCGTGGGTCATCTTTGCAATTTTGTAGGGTTACAGGCGTCGGAAACGAACCGACCGCCTTGATGTCAACGCATTCCCAGCGTGTATCATCGGTCGTGCTGTCGGGGTGAATTTCGGCGCAAACCTCGACCACGCCAACGATGCGTTTTTCGTCGATGGAATGGTAGAAAAAACCTAGGTCACCGATTTTCATCAGGCGCATGTTGTTGCGGGCTTGGTAATTGCGGATGCCGTCCCATTCTTCGCCAGCATCCCCTTTGGCCAGTTGGTCGTCCCATCCCCAAGCATTGGGTTCGGATTTGAATAGCCAGTAGTTCATCAGGTTATTCCTGTTTCAAGGGGCGGGAAAGTAGCGTGTCCATGGCCTCAACTACCGTAATTTTGTGCGAAAGGATAGCGGCGACGGTCTGGGCCACCGGCATTTCCACGCCGTGACGTTCAGCGAGCGTGCAGGCGGCTTGCGCTGTGGCTATGCCCTCTACTGTTTTACCGCTGCCTTGCGCGTCACCCGATCCGATCGTCAAACCCTGTTCGAAATTTCGTGACATGGAGGAGGCGCAGGTTAACGCCAGATCACCAAGGCCGGAAAGCCCGCTGAAGGTTTCATCAATGCCGCCCATAGCCGTACCGAGGCGGCGCATTTCGGCGAACCCGCGCGTCATCAGCGCGGCGCGGGCGCTTTCGCCCAGACCTGCGCCAATGACGATGCCGGCGCCGATAGCGATGACGTTTTTCAAGGCTCCGCCAAGTTGTGCGCCGGTTGTGTCGGTTGATAGGTACAGGCGCAGGCGGTCGGTCGAAAGCTGGCGTTGAAGGGTCTTGCCAAGTGCCGCATCCTCGCAGGCTAATGTAAGGGCGGTAGGTAATCCCCGTGCGATTTCGGTGGCGAAACCGGGGCCGGTTAGCACGGCAACGGGATGGTCGGGCGCCCGTGAGGCGGCGATATCGGTTTGCAGCTGGAAGGTTTGTAAATCGATGCCCTTGGCGCACAAGACCAGTGGCACTTTAGGTAGTTGAGTGGCATATTTGGCCAGAAACTTGGCGGTTTTCTGGGCGGGAATGGCCAGCAGCAGAATTTCCGCATTCGCTGTTGTTGCAAGGTTGCCTATCGGGCTGATGCCTTTGGGCAACGTGATATTCGGTAAACGCGGTGACGTGCGGGTCGCCGCCGATGTTTTTGCCTGCTGTGCAGAGCGCGACCAAAGTAAGACTTCGTGCCCTGCGTCGGCCAGCGCACAAGCCAGCGCCGTTCCGAATGCGCCTGCGCCTATCACTGCAATCCTCATGCTTTCGCCCCTTTTTTACCCGAGCCTAACATCGGCGTGGCTGTTTTATCCAGCGGCCAGCGTGGGCGAGCGATAATTTCTGCGTGCGGGTCGAAGTTTGGCAAGGCCATTTGCTCGATCCCTGCCCATGCGATCATCGCGGCGTTGTCGGTGCATAGGCAAAGAGGTGGCGCCAGGAATGTGAATCCTTGCTCATCTGCCATATCGGTTAGCCGCGCGCGGATCAGGCTGTTGGCGGCCACCCCACCGGCAACCGCAATAACCGCCGAGTTTGTGGCATAGGTTGACTTAAAGGACACGCAAGCGCGACGGCTTTTCTGGGTCAAGACGTCGGCTATCGCATCTTGAAAACCGGCACATAGGTCAGCACGGTCTTGCTGTTTCAGGCCGCCGTGTTCGGCGACCAGCTTGTCCCTTTCGCGTCTAAGTGCGGTCTTCAGGCCGGAAAAGGACATGTCGCAATCTTTGCGGTTTAGCAGCGGGCGCGGGAATTTGAAACGGTTTGGGTTGCCATTCAAAGCTTCGCGTTCCACCGCTGGCCCGCCGGGGTAACCCAAGCTCAACAACTTGGCGGTTTTGTCGAACGCCTCGCCTGGTGCGTCGTCGATGGTGCCACCCATGCGGCGGAAAGTGTCAGGGCCCTCCACCGCGATGAACTGGCAATGGCCACCCGATACCAGCAACATCAGATACGGAAACTCCAGCCCGTCTGTCAGGCGGGGCGTCAGCGCATGGCCCGCCAGATGGTTAATGCCGATTAACGGTTTTGCGGTAGGCGTAGCCAAACCTTTGGCGCACATCACGCCTGACAAAACACCGCCGATCAGGCCAGGGCCGGAGGTCACGGCAATGGCATCGATATCTGCCAGTACAACGCCGGACTTATCCAGTGCCTGCTGGACGCAGATGTCGAGGCGCTCTGCATGTGCCCGCGCCGCGATTTCAGGGACAACGCCACCAAAAGGTGCGTGCAGTGATTCTTGCCCCGCGACCACGGATGACAGGATTTCACCGCCACCAACGCCCGGAACACCGCGCACGACGGCGGCGGCTGTATCGTCGCAGCTGCTCTCTATGCCCAAAATTGTAACGGTTTCGTCGATCAAGTGATTGCACCCCTTTGCGCCACGGGGTAACACCATGTTTATGAGCAAGCAATACACCACCGCAAACACCCTTAAAATCGGCACCCGCGGTTCGCCGTTGGCCTTGGCACAAGCACATGAGACGCGCGCCCGCCTTATGGCCGCCCACGACATGCCCGAGGATGCCTTCGAAATTAAGGTGATCCAGACCACAGGGGACGCCGTTCAGGATCGCCCGCTGTCTGAAATTGGTGGCAAAGGGTTGTTCACCAAAGAGATACAAGCAGAGCTGTTATCGGGCGGAATAGACATCGCCGTGCACTCGCTAAAAGACGTGGCGAACATGCTGCCTGACGGGTTGGTCTTGTCTACCGTTCTACCGCGCGAAGATGTGCGTGATGCCTTCATTAGCCTGAAATACAAATCCATAGACGAACTGCCACGCGGTGCAACGGTTGGTTCCTCTAGCCTTCGTCGTCGCGCACAACTGGCGGCGATGCGCCCCGATCTGCAACTGGTCGAATTCCGGGGTAATGTGCAAACCCGCCTGCGTAAGCTGGATGAAGGTGTGGCGGATGCCACCTTCCTCGCCTGTGCCGGATTGCAGCGTTTGGGCCGTTGGGAAATTGCCAACCCTATCCCGATTGAACAGATGCTGCCCGCCGTGGCGCAAGGTGCGATTGCGATTGAGCAACGTATTGGGGATGACGCGATAAGCGCCATACTTGCCCCGATTAACCACGCTGAAAGCCAACTGCGGATTACTGCGGAACGCGCGTTCCTGCGTATACTTGACGGGTCTTGTCGCACACCGATTGGCGGGTTGGCATTGCTGGACGGTGATAAACTGGAATTCCGTGGCGAGGTGTTGCGCCCAGATGGTTCGCGCGTGTTCAACGGTGTTTGGCACGGAGACGCCGCTGACGCCGAAGCAATTGGCATTGAAGCGGGCGAAGCCCTGAAAGCCAAAGGCGGGGAGGGGTTCTTTGACTAACGTCAAAACCCTGCTGCTAACACGACCAAAGACGCAATCGCTTGCGCTTTCCAGAGACATAGAAGACAGTTTTCCCGATAAGGCGCGGTGTATCATTTCGCCATTGATGGCGATTACACCGATTGGTGATTTGCCTGACACCTCCGAATTTCAAGCGGTGCTGTTTACGTCCGCAAACGGGGTGCAAGCATTCACCGATTTGGGCGGCACCACGAACACATGTTATTGCGTCGGAGAGCGCACTTCGCAGGCGGCGCGAGCGGCAGGCATGGAAGCGATCTCGGCGAATGGCGCTGCGGCGGAATTGATTACGTTAGTGTCCAAAAAATTGAACCCCAAAGACGGCCCGCTTTTGCATATCCGTGGCGAACATACCGCAGGGGGCATCGTCGAAAACTTGACCGCTCAGGGTTTTACGGTGGATCAAGCGGTGCTTTACAGGCAACAGGTGTGCGACTTAACCGATGTCGGACAACAAGCGTTGGAGCGCGGCGAGGTTCAAGGTTTACCGCTTTACTCCCCGTTAACGGCGCGGCGTTTCGCGGAAGTTTTAGCGAAAAATCAAAGCTGGCCCACGCAAAATTTAACTGCCCTATGCATCAGCGAAAACGTAGCTGCCGAGCTGCAAAAACTGACGCTCGGGCGTGTAGAAATAGCAGCCAAACCAAACGGAACCGAAATGCTTGCACTGATCGACCGGTTTTTGCGCTAATAATCGCTGATCCTGTATGCCTGTGGGTTGTAGCCGTGTTGCACTGCATCTAGACTTTGTACCGAACGGTCACCACATAATGATGACAATCACGCTTTGACACCCAAAGGCAAATCGATGGCAGAAAACGAAACTCCGGAAAAAGTTATTGATGTCGAGGCAGCACCTGATGCCCCTGAAATCGATACGACCGAAATCGATACTACCGATGAAGATCACGATGAAGCGGGCATCGCTGCACAAATCCTGAAAGTTTCCGGCATTTTGGTGGTTGGTGGAATTCTTGCGTTGTGGCTCGGCCCGAAAATTGCACCTGCGCTGCCGTCCGGTATGGCACCTGTCGCGGCGTGGTTGGCCCCGGGCGGGGCGGAAACCACAGCAGACATCGCAACGTTGCAAGCCACGTTGGCGGATATGCCGGAACCTGTTTCACGCCACGAGATTGAGGCGATGGTCGCAGGCGGTATATCGACCAAAACCGCAGCCCTTTCGGCGCAAATCGATGCGTTGGGTGGCGGGTTCGACGCTGGCGAAATTGAATCTCGTCTGGCAGCGCTGGAACTGAAAACCGATGGCTTGCGGGCGGAACTTTCATCGCTTCTGGCGCAGCTTTCCGATGTTTCACAAATGGGTGGTGAGGTTTCGGCAGACACCGCCGCCAAGCTGGCCGGATTTACCGCCATTAATGAGGGCTTGAACGCCGAAATCGAGGCTTTGGCGAACCGGATCGAAAGCCTCTCGGCAAATGCCGCGCAGGTGTCGGCGGTTGAAAACAACGCGGAGGTCGCGCGAAATGCGGCCACCATACGCGCCAGCTTAAATTCCATCGACGTGGCGTTATCGGCGGGCTTGCCATATGCAGCGGCGTTGAACGATCTGGAAAATGCGGGCGTAACGGATATTCCGGCGGCCCTTGCTGACACCTCAAACGGTGTTGCCACGATGGCAAAACTGCGCGCTGATTTCCCTCAAGCAGCCCACGGTGCGATTCGCGCGTCCATCTTGGCATCGGCAGGCGACGGGGTTT
The DNA here is from genome assembly GCA_002367255.1 of Rhodobacterales bacterium UBA3089. Taxonomy (GTDB): domain Bacteria; phylum Pseudomonadota; class Alphaproteobacteria; order Rhodobacterales; family Rhodobacteraceae; genus NORP23. Next base: position 5,862 of record DFBD01000030.1, read on the forward strand.
TTGCATCCGTCAGCGCCTTCACCAAGGCGCAGGTCGCGGGGCGTTCGTTAACGCCGCAAGATGGCGTGGGGCCGGACGCGGTTCTATCCCGCGCCGAGGCTGCGTTGAAACAGGATGATCTGGATAAAGCCTTAGCCGAGATCGACGCGCTACCAGCCGCCGCAATGTCGCCCGATGGCGATGGGGCGATGGCTGTATGGTTGGCTAGTGCTACCGAATTGCATAACACGTTAAATGCCTTTGATACGCTGCAAGCCAGCCTGATGGCCGAATAAGGATACCGATATGATCTGGTCACTCGTAAAAGTTATTTTCTTTGTGGGCCTGGCAATCGCCCTGTCTTTCGGCCTGTCCTACGTTTTGGAAACACCGGGCGGCGTGCGAATTGCGTTCGGGGATCAGGAAATCAGCCTTGCGCCTATCGGGTTCATTCTGGCGTTGCTGTTGTTGTTGGCAGTGTTCTGGATCTTGCTGAAGCTTTCGGGCCTTCTGGTCGCGGTTCTGCGTTTCGCAATGGGCGACGAGACCGCATTGACCCGCTATTGGGGCCGCAAACGGGAACGTCGCGGGTTCGATGCGCTGGCCGATGGCATGGTTTCACTGGCAGCGGGCGAAAGTGTGAAAGCGATGGCGCAAGCAGCCAAAGCGGAACGCCTGTTGAACCGGCCCGAACTAACGCGCCTGATAAGCGCCCAAGCGGCCGAGCAATCCGGCGATGGCACTAAGGCGTTGGGGTATTACAAAGAAATGCTGCAAGACGACCGCACGCGTTTTGTCGGGGTTCAAGGCATCTTGAAGCAAAAACTGGCAGAGGGCGATACAGATACCGCCCTGAAACTGGCAGAAAAAGCCTTTACGCTGCGTCCCGCGCATCACGGAAATCTGGATACGCTGTTCCTGCTGCAATCCGAGGCAGCCGACTGGTCCGGCGCGCGCACGACGCTTTCGGCCAAACTGAAAGCCAAGGCCTTGCCGCGCGACGTTGCCAAGCGTCGCGATGCAGTTTTGCTGTTGGCTGATGCCAAGGCGGCATATGAGGATGGTAACCAAACGGTGGCGCGTGATGCTGCGTTACAGGCTAACAAGATGGCGCCGACGCTGGTTCCAGCTGCGGTGTTGGCGGCCCGTATTTTGATCGACGAAGGTTCAAAACGCCCGGCGGCCAAGATATTGAAGGCGGCGTGGCAATCTATGCCGCATCCCGATCTGGCAACGGCTTTTGCAGCCCTGGAGCCTGATGAAACACACGAGGTGCGGCGCAAGCGTTTCGATCAGCTGGTGAGCCTGCAACCTGCACACCGCGAGACCAAAATGCTACTGACCGAGCTGGCCCTTGGCGAAGAAGATTTCCCAACCGCCCGCCGTGCGATTGGCGACTTGGCCGAAGAAATGCCGACCACCCGCACCTTGGCGTTGATGGCCGCGATTGAGCGGGGCTCGGGTTCTGACGAAGATGTGGTTCGCGCGATCCTTGCCAAAGCGTTAAGCGCCAGTCGCGGGGATCAGTGGGTGTGTTCGGTTTGCGGACATGCGCATGTGGAATGGTCGCCGACCTGTCATAATTGCAGCGCGTTTGATACGATGGAATGGAAAGAACCAGAAGAATCCGAGGCCGAACCAATGGACGCCGTATTATCGTTAATCGTTGGCGCCACGCCGATAGCCGCCGCTGAACCAGACGATGCGCAAGACGCGCCACCGATCATTATCGATGCCGAAGTGGTGGACGAGGATACGGTTTAACCGCACCCCAACCTACCCGATCAGGGCTTCTGTTAACGCACTGTCAGGTTCGGCAAGGCTGTTGATGACGGTAAAGTGGTTCAGGGCAGGTTCCTCCACGCATGTGATATTCATCCCGAAACCTGTCCAGACATTGGCCAGCAAGGCGTTCTGGCGTACGAACTCCGGCCGTTCATCCGCCCCAACCCAACAGGCCAGATCGAAACCCGTGCGTGGTGCCAGCAGGGCAGGGCTCTCGGCGATTGCGCCAGCCATATCCATCTTGAAATCCACGTTCATTTCGGTGCGCAGCATCGGGCGCAGGTCATGCACACCGCTGATCGGAATGATCCGGTCAACACGCGGCATACACGTCAGATCAATATCACTACACCCCATCCGCGCCGCCAGATGCCCGCCAGCGGAATGGCCCGTCACGCGGATCGGCCCGTCAATACGTGCAGCGGCAAAATCAATCGCGGTGGCAATTTGGCGGGTGATGTCGGCAATCCGCACCTCGGGGCAAAGCACGTATCCGGGCAAGGCAACCGCCCACCCCCGCGCCACAGCCCCCGCCGCCATATGGGACCATAGATTTTTGTCGCGCGATATCCAGTATCCCCCGTGAACAAAAACCACCAACCCTTTGGGCGTACCCTCGGGATGGAAAATGTCCATCACCTCGCGCAGGTGCGGCCCGTATGGCACGTTCAGTTCTGCGCGATCAGCAGCCGCCATCCGGTCACGAAATGCAGCAGCGTCAACCTTCCACGCAGCGACAATATCATCTACGTCATCGACGTAAATTCCGTTTGCATAAGCGTCGTCCCAATCGGTTATCATCGCACCCTCCTAAACGGGATTTCCATTGCGTTGATTTCACGCTATCAAATACCTAGACCAATGCAATAGCACGAGAGGCTAAGCCATGAATTGCGTATTTATTCAGCTAAGATGTGAACCAGGCAAGACCTACGAGGTCGCCGACGCCATATACGAGCGCGAAATCGTATCCGAGATGTATTCCACCAGTGGCGAGTTCGACTTGATGTTGAAGCTTTACGTCCCCGAAGGTCAGGACATCGGCAAATACCTCAACGACACATTGCTGGATATTCCCGGCATCCGACGTTCGTTAACCACGTTGACCTTCAAGGCATTCTGAGGGGCGGCTAGCGCCCCCCTTTTTCCGGTATCAATCCTCTCGGACTGAACCTGAGGACTAACAGCAAGATCAATCCCATCACCACCAGTCGCATGTGCGGCGCGGAGGCGACCAGATGATCGCGTAGTGCGCTGCCTTCGTACATGCCTGATGTCACAAGGTTCATGAGCCATGCACTAGCTGGCTCCGCCTCGATCCAGACGAACCAGATAAGGAAACCACCCAGCACCGCGCCCCAATTGTTGCCGGACCCGCCAACGATAACCATTACCCAGATCAGGAACGTATAGCGCAGCGGATTGTATGTGCCCGGTGTGAACTGCCCGTCGAGCGTGGTCAGCATCGCCCCCGCGATCCCCACCACGGCAGACCCTAGAATGAACACCTGTAAATGGCGCCGTGTCACGTCTTTGCCCATGGCCTCGGCGGCGTCACGATTGTCACGGATGGCGCGCATCATGCGGCCCCAAGGGGATTTTAGCGCCTTTTCGGACAGCCACAGAATGGCCAGCAGAACGATGGCGAACAGAACGGAATAGGACAGTTTCACGAAGATAGAGCTGAACGTGATGACGTTCGCTCCCAGCTTATCTGCCAGCGATATAAACCATTCGGCATTCTGCAGTTCAATCTCGCGCGGGACGGGGCGGTCAAGGCCCGCAACATTCTTCACACCGCGCGTTAACCAATCCTCGTTTTTCAGGACTGCGATGATGATTTCGGAAATCCCCAGTGTGGCAATCGCAAGGTAATCCGAGCGTAACCCCAGCGCGATCTTCCCGACCAGCCAAGCAGCCCCGGCGGCGAACAGCCCGCCCACGGCCCACGAAAAGATTATGGGTAATCCTAGCCCGCCGAGGTAGCCGGTTTTGGCCGGTTCAATCGCCTCGATAGCGCTAACGGAGGGGTCAAAAATTCCACGGGTCACAAAGAACCCGATGATGATGATCGCTAAGCTGGCAAGGCTGCGCAGCCGCCCCGTCAACTTACGCCGTGCATATATCGTCGCCGCAATGGTCACACCCAACGAGACAATGGCCAACCCGATGCCTGCCGCCCCCGCGCTCCACGCTTCGGTTACGGGCGGTTTGGACACCAGCACCGCCGCCACGCCACCAAGGGCTGCGAAGCCCATGATACCAACGTTGAACAAACCCGCGTAGCCCCACTGGATGTTGACGCCAAGCGCCATAACAGCCGAGATCAGGCAGAGGTTAAGTATGGTTAACGCCACGGACCAGCTTTGACCGAAACCAACGATAGCCAGCAGGCCGAACATACCCAAAAACATAAGGACATTACGGTTGATACTCATAGCACTTTCCCCTTGAATATACCCGTCGGCCTGACCAGCAGCACCAGCACGAGGATCACGAAGGACACCGCGAATTTATAATCGGTCGACAGCAACTGCATCAGGCTATCGGGTTCCAGATTTTCGGGCAGCAGGTACTTCAGGAATTTCTTGTAGGCATAGGTGATCGTGACCTCGGAAAACGCCACAACAAACCCGCCAGCAATAGCCCCAATCGGGTTACCGATACCCCCAACAATCGCGGAAGCAAAAATTGGCAGCAGCAGTTGGAAATACGTGAACGGCTTGAAACTTTTGTCCAACCCGTAAAGCGTGCCCGCAATTGTCGCCAAGGCCGCAGCAATGATCCATGTGATCATCACGACGCGCTCGGGCGAAATGCCTGACAGCAACGCCAAATCCTCGTTATCCGAGAACGCCCGCATCGCTTTACCGGTACGCGATCTCTGCAAGAACCAGAACAGCGCGATTACCACGATCACCGCAATACCCAGCGTCAGCGCTTGGGAAACCTTGATCGTCAGCCCCTCGGCCATGCCAGTCGCGGCTTTAAAATCGCGTGCCTTAATAATAAAACGCGCGCCGTCGTTGAAGGCTTGGTCATTAGGTCCGATGATAAACCGGACAATCCCGTTCATCACAAACATCACCCCGACCGAGGCCATAACGAACACAATCGGCGCCGAACGTTGTTTTCGATAGAACCGATAAACCAGCCTGTCCGTCGTCAGCAACATTCCGACCGTGGCCAGAATGCCGAATGGCAATGCCAGCAGGGCGGTAGGCAGCGGCTGGATGGAGATCCCCATCGACTGGAACCACCACGTCACAAGGATAACCACCATGGTCCCGAAGGCCATCGTGTCGCCATGCGCGAAGTTCGAGAACCGCAGGATGCCGAAAACCAGCGTAACCCCAAGCGCCCCAAGCGCAAGCTGTGCGCCGTATGCTGTGGCAGGGACCAGAACGAAGTTGGAAAACAGGATAAGTGCGTTAAGAATATCAGTCATGCCTTAACCCCCCAAGAAAGATTTGCGGA
>DFBD01000113.1 GCA_002367255.1 Rhodobacterales bacterium UBA3089
TTGGCTAATATCCGCTATAGGCATATCATGCCTCCATGCCAACAGGTAATTTATGCAGTGTTATATTTTTCAAAATTTGGGTCTGATTTTTATTAGTTGATCGGTCGGCGAAGGTAGCTTCAGCTACACAAAGCAGTATTGCGGCGCAGTGAAATCCGAAGTGAATTAATTCAAGGGTTGTTCGAAGTATCATTGCAATGTGCGCGCCAATCATCTGCGCCTCGATACTGAGCAAAACATTCAGCTTGCGGGCGAGTTAGGCCATCGAACCGCCTGTTTCTTGACTGACAAAGCCAACTCACGTGATGCTAATGCAGTAGAATAGCTGGCCTGTTCTTTCCGCGGATCGGTCAAGGACCGTTGGCGCAGAAAATACAAAGAATTGATCGCATTGTAGATGGCGCGTTCGGTCCGAGCCAAGCCATGTTTTCGTTGGCGAACAGAATGCCAAGGATCAATGTTCCGCGCATGAACATTACATAATTTTACAAATGTCAGAGGCTAGTGTTGGGCATCCCACTGCGCCATTACGGGCCGCAATAGTTCCTCGACAGCAAGTTCGTTCGCTGAATCCAATTCTTCGTATCTATTTCTTGAAAGCGCTCATGGCAAAGGTCGACCAGCCAAACCTACTGATGATCAAAGCTCGATGCGCACCGGCCAACCACGGGGATCCTCGGTGACCGTAGTTAAATACAATTGAGCTGGGACGTTACCATCATCATAATGGGTAATTTGCGGAACAAACCATCAAACGAGATATGCAAATCGTTCAACCTGCACGAATGGATCCCACGAAACCACAAGCCCTAAAGGCAGAAGTACCGTATTGGCATATGGCAGGTTGTAAGGCTCAGGCAACGCATCCACCAATTATTAGCGATGCGAAAACACCTTCAAGCTAACTACAATCCTGCCGCCACCTTCATCCATGGCTCAGGTCAATGAACCAAACCTGAGCCTAATTCTTAATACAGGAAGGACGAATCTTCGGCCATCAAACGTCGCAATACAACGTTCCAAGCTTTCATTGCACCGGTGCTACCCGAATTGCTTTTGCTCATCTCGACTTTTTGTTCCCTAACCTTAGAGATTAGGCTGTCTGACAGAAGGTTTATCTCTCCTGACGATCCAGCAATTTGAATAGAACAAGCGGTTTGATAGAAATAAGCATTGAGAAACACTGCTTCAGGACTAGGCCCCATGATAAGAACACCATGATTTCTCAGTATCACAATATTCTTGTCACCTGCATCTGCAAGTAGAGCTTTCTGTTCCTGCTCATCATCTACGATGCCGCCATAATCATGGTAGGCAATCGAATCGTATATCATCAAGGATTGCTGGCTGATCGGAAGCAACCCGTCTTTCTGAGCTGCTACAGCCACGCCGTCCTTCGAATGCAAATGTATAACATAGTGGGCATCTGGTCGATTCTGATGGACAGCTGAGTGAATTATAAAACCAGCAGGGTTAACATCGACATCGGGAGTGTCGACCGCTTCCCCTTTCGCATTAATCTCAACAAGGTTTGCAGCGGTAATTTCGTTGAAGGCCAGTCCGTATTCATTGATAAGATACCGGTCTGACCGATCTGGAATTCGCGCGGAAATGTGCGTAAAAGTCAGATCGTCCCAACCGAACATCGCAGCCGCACGATAAAGAGCAGCAAGTCCACGCCTGGTAGACAGGTCGGAGGCCGATTGCCCCTGCCCTGCCTTATCAGAAATTCCTAACCTGACAGATGTATCAGCAAGCATAGCTTGCGACCACTCTCTACCACCGGCGTTCGACTGGTGCGTCATGATGCCGATATGCCGCTATCCACGGGCACAACAATGCCGGTTATACGTTTGGACAGATCCGATGCGAGGAATAGTGCAGCATTGGCGATGTCTTCTGGCTCACCTGGACCCAAGAGGCATTCGTTCGCAGATTCCCGCAGCATCTCTGATTGCGCCATCATGTCACGCACCCGCTCGGTCTGCGTCAGCCCCGGTGAAACTGCGTTTACCCGCACTCCTTGAGGACCATATGTCACGGCCATCGCACGGGTCATCGAGATTACACCACCTTTTGCTGCGGAGTATGCATGGCGATGCGGAGACCCTTTAAGTGCCATCAAAGATGTTGTGTTGACGACCGAACCTGAACCAGCCTTCACCATTTCTTTTATCGCTCTTCGACATGTCAGGAACGTGCCGAATAAATCGACACTCTGAGCCTTTTCCCATCCAGCAATATCGAGTTCTGTTACGATATTGTCGGTAGGTGCTGAACCCCCAGCATTGTTATAAAGAACGTCAAGTCGACCGTGATCTGCAATTATCTGAGAAATAGCCTGATCTACGCTATCCTCATCGGTCACATTGAGTTGAAGGAAAGAGGCACTCCCGCCGGAGCGCTCCACCTGTTCAACTGTTGCTTCCCCATTGTCTTGGTTAAGATCGCCAACCAAGACGTGCGCACCTTCACGGCTAAATATTTTCGCAGCTTCACGTCCAATACCGATTCCTGAACCGGTAATGAGAACAATCTTGTCACTCAAGAGTGCCATATCGCATCCTTTTAAAAATTAACTTAGATATTATTGAGTTATAGGACGCTCAATCTTCCTCGTGAAAAGCCTCAAGCACTTGCTCGACCCTTAATTCTTCAGGGATATTTTCGACGCCGATAGCGCGATCGATTCCCTCATGAAGGTTATAGATCTTTCGCTCTTGATAATTGAGAACAACCCCAAGATCTTTGAACGCAGGAGATTTACGGGAAGAAGAATAAAGCTTCAGTGCCGCCAAATCTTCCGCCAAGGTCCGATCGAGATGGTCAATAGCCATATCCCAACCCTCTGGCCTCTCGCCTTCGCCCCAGTCGGGTCCGAACCACATCACGTCAAACCGACTGTTGTCCTTGTCAATCGGCCATAGCATTAGAAACACTAGGGCAGTTGAAGTCAGCGGAGCAAAAGTGTTGGGAAATAGAGTGTAAGTGACGATATTTTTACGCGCGAAGTCCGAGGCAGTCGGAATATCAAGCATGGCACCACGCGGGTATGCCAAATCTCCGGGATCCTTCTCGGGCGTTGGCATTGCCATTCGCGATTGCCCGCCTGGATACAAAGAATTCGTCGCTCCCTTGTAATTAAAACTAGCGTCAACAGTAGCCTTATGAATCACAGGCAAATGGTATGCTTCGAGGAAATTCTCGACACCCAGTTTCCAGTTGCAGCCAAGGTGGAACTGACGGGATTCGACCAAACGAGTGTTGCCCCAATCGTAATCTTCCATGTCGCCATACATAGGCCCCATAGATTCAGAAAGAGTTGGCGCCTCTAGGTTTTGATTGATGAAAATCACTTTACCCAACTGCTCCACCTTCAATGGCAGAAGGCCCCTGCACGACAAGTCTAGATCGACGAAATCACGCTTATCAGGAACTCCGATCAATTCGCCATCAAGGCCATAGGACCAGCCATGGTAGCCACAAACTAGCCGAGGAGCAGTTCCCTTTGGCTGGTCTGGATCCACCACCGCCGCGCCATGGTGGCGGCAGACGTTGTGAAAGGCGTGGATCTTGTCATCCTTATCACGCGTAATGATTACAGGGGTAGTTTCGATCCGATCCCATAGGAAATAACTGCGCGATTCTGGCAGGTCATCCATATGACAACCATAGAGCCAAGCATTCGGCCAAACATGCTCATTTTCTAGCTCAAAGAAACGTTCGCTATTGTATCTGCCAGCAGGCAAGTCAGGAAGTGTTGGAAAACCTTCGGGTGGCTCCGTCCGATTATTTTCATATTCTACCTGCTGGTAGAGACGATCAACAGTTTTCTGTTCCATAGCAGTTATCCTCTTCAATAATTCGTAGTGCGACAAACCTAAGCTTGGCGCTGGCTCTCCATTCGGTTCTTAGAACCGGAGAACCGTCTCAACACCATAGGTCCGGGGCGGCCGTGCTACACCGTCAGCAAATAGCCTTGGGACGATAGTTGCTGAACCCAACCCGCGATCATCCAAAATGTTACGCATGAACAATCTGAAAGAGACTTCTGCATCACGGATGTACTTCGTATATGTGATACTTGCGTTCACATTGTTCTGGCTATCGATAAGCCCGCGTAGATCGTTGATAGTAGGATCGTTCGGATCCGGATTAATCACGACATCATATTCGTCGATGTAAATATATTCAGCCGCGAGAATGACTTCCCCGTCTGGGATTTCCCAGGAATAGTTAGCACCCATTTGGGCAGTGATCTTCGGGGTTCGACGCAAATTCAGCGAAGACCGGTCAACTGGGTTACCAAAGGCGTCCAAAGTTATGAATGAATCATACTTGGCATCCAACAGACCCACCGCACCCGAAAGTTCGAAACCATTTGAGGGCCGAACAGCCAACTCCAACTCCAAACCCTTAAGCTCTGCGGACGCAGCATTGGCTGTGACCGTTTCTTGAGCATTTGCTGAGGTGCCCGGAGCAGTGAGTCGCATAACCGACTCCTGCTTATCCAAGTAATCGGAATAAAATGCCGATGCGTTGAAAGTGACACTATTATCAAACCAGGAAGATTTGAAGCCGACTTCATACGCCTTCACAGTCTCAGGCTCGTAGGTAGACATGATCGAGAAGAGTGATGCACCGCGGCCGTTAACGCCCCCGGAACGATACCCCTCTGAATAGCTGGCATAGACCATCAAATCGGCATTAACATTATAATCGACGGTAACCTTCGGAGTGAACTTAGAGCCTTCAAATGCTCCGCTTCCTACGAAGAAGCCAGGTATCACGGAAGTGATCGTCTTCTCATCTTCAGTGTAACGCCCGCCGACAGATACCCTTAGGTCGTCTGTTAGCTGAAAATCGACATCAGCAAAGAATGCCAGCGAGTTTGAATCATAATCAGGCTCCAAAACAGCCTGAGGCTGACGCCCTATAGCCTGGAAAAATGGGCCGAAATTGGTGAGGTTTCTCGAATCGTATCCGTTGCTGAAATAAAATCCGCCGACAACGAAGTCGATCATGTCACCCAATTGCCCAGCCAAGCGAACTTCCTGAGACCACTGGCGATATGCTTGCGTTCTATCGCTTGAAAAGAAGGTTATCGAGCTAGCTTCGAAATCCGTTCTGGAATGCTCTTTTGTATCCATACGGGATGTTACAGACGTCAACGTCAGATCAGGAGAGATTTCCCACTCCAGTTCCGCAATATAGGTATTTTGACCATATTCCATGAAGGTATCTTCATCTTGGTAGGTCGTATAAAGATCGTCACCCGTGTTGCGGTTACACTGACTTAGCGGCACCCCACTTAGGGTAAGGCCCGTAGCTGGATTGATACGGCAAACAAGATCATAGCTAGTTAGACTGGTAGGCGCGACAACATCGTTATTCGGGCTATCGAGGTCATAACGGTCGTAAGTCAACTTCAAGGATACTGTATCCGATGGCGTAATCAAAAGAGCGACGCCGAAATTATTCGTTTGGACATTGGGAGCAGACACACCCTTCGTCTCATTGCGCACCCATCCACCAACTTCAGTGAAATTGTTATATACTTTCAAAGCAATCAGATCTTCGATCACCGGGGCATTGATAACCGCAGAGGCTCCACGCTGACCGTAATTGCCGATCTTTCCTTTGATTTCGGCGCCCCATTCTCCTGTTGGAGTGGTGCGACGGAGATTAATTACTCCGCCCGTAGTATTGCGCCCAAAAAGGGTTCCCTGCGGGCCACGCAGAACTTCGATGCTTTCAATGTCGAACAGATCGGCGAGTTGGCCAGTATTGCTACCAAAATAGACGCCATCGATAACCAGCCCCACTGCTGGATCGAAAGACTTTTCGATATCTTCAAAGCTGATCCCACGGATCGCAATCGCCGCACCATTGGGACCGGAAGCCACTGGATCGATTATTAGGTTTGGAACCGTACCCTTAAGCTGTTCGAGATCTGGTGAGACCATGCGCTCGAGCTGTGCTGGTGGCACCGCGGTAACTGACAAAGGAACATCCTGTATCGCTTCATCGCGCCTACGCGCGGTCACGATAATTGAGCCGCCATCAACTTCCTCTTCAGCCGCTCCAGCCATATCTGCAGGAGCCTCCTGAGCGCTTGCCGCCTCAGCCGAAAGCAACATTGACGCCATAGCCAACATGCTAACTTGGAAAATTTTATTGGACTCTTTCTTTGTCATTTATTCCCCCTCCCAAGGGTTATTCGAATTCTACGACTTAATATTCAGTCACTTTTATTGCCCGAATTCTTTTGATTCGGTGCCGAAATTTTCTTCAAAACTGACTCTTATTTCCTCTAACTAATTGCGCCTTATCACTTCAGCACGTTTAGGAGACCGAAGAAAGTATGCCACTATATAGAAATGGGGCACCTGTCAACGCCTGTTGCCGATTAGAAAGGTGCCGATAGCTTGCGTATTTGTCACTGTGCCTAAGCTTCCTTGACTAAGGTTAGTCTGGGTTTTGCCTCAGTGCTCCATACGCATTTTGTAGCCAGGATTGGGCAACTGGATCGTTGTATCGGATGAGAAAATGCCGCCTGATTGCCCACAGCTGCATCGAAGCACTGCCGTTGCTTCGGGCGAACGCATGATGTCCAGGGTTTTCGCCCCGCCGTTCTGGTTGGCAACCGACCGGATCGAGACCTTAGTAGTCGATCGCGGCTCCGACGCCGATGCATTCAAAGAAGTGATCGCTAATGGCGTGGGCGGGATACTCATTCCGGGAAAAGTGTTCCGACGCACTCCACGGCCGCCTAAAGCGCCGCGGTTGCTCAGGGCTTTTCATACTGACAGTTGGCAGTGTGATCTGACACTTTGCCAGCCGCCAAGCCGAATTGAGAAACTAAAGTGAACTAGGCCGCCAGGGGGGCAGCATTATCCGCCGGCCCATCACCTAGCAAGACCACGAAGGTTTCGCGCTCTCCGACATATGGGTTTCTTCCATGGCCCATTTGTAGATTGTCTAGCAACATTATGTCCCCAGCCTTCCATGACCACGCAAGGGTCACCTCGTCGAGAGCCGTTTCTAAACCTGCCCTATCTTCATCGCTTAGCGGGCTCCCGTCACCCAACGTATAGCCTGTAGGCAGCTTTTGCTTGGACACGCGCTCTTTTTGCCCCTCGTCATCCCGACCTAAATCGGTATCCGCAAAATTAATATGGATGATGTTGCGATAGAATTCGGTCCCCAACCGAGGATGCTTGGTGAACGCGTCCATATATGTAACGAGTGTCAAGGTCCCATCTTCATTCCAGATGGGTTCCATGCCTTTCTCGCTACAAATCTGATCTACTTCCGATTTAACGTCGGTATCAAAAACCTCGTCCCAGCTTTTTTCGTCAATGTGCTGAACAGTCTTCTTACCGTCGGCTTCATGGGCCGGCGCGTAATTACGAACACCCCGGATACCGTGCTCGCGCAATCTTTTGCCTAATGCGGCAGGAATTGCTTTCATGAATTCAGTCATGCTCGCAACGATGGTCTCGCCGCCTTCTCCTGCGGGTTTCGCACAATGAAAAGCGATCTGCGCCGGATAGTTGGCCATATAGGCCATCTCTTGATGGATCGTAATCTTGTAGCGAGGATCAACTTTCGTAGCTTCCCATACGTTTCCAGAAACAGAACTGCGCGGCCCTGCCCCACCAACGTAACCTTGATCATATTGTGGAAACGCGCTTGAAAATTCGTTGAACTGGTCTGCGTCCCCGATAGGGGTCTCCCGCAAAACCACGCCGCCGTGCTCGAGCACCAGCGCATCAAGAACACTCCTTTGATCGCGGATCAAATCAACAAACTCAGAGCTTGAAAGCCCCTCTCCTGTGAATTTAACGAAAAGCGGAGAAGATGCGTGGTCAATCTTCCAGCATTCTGCACTACCTTGAAAGGGCGTCTGAACCTCAATTCTGGCTTCCGTATTCACAATTTTTTCCTCGCCGAAATGTCAAGCATTATGCCTTATTTTTCTTTTTTTGTAACGTGTAGCATTTTATCTGTCCAGTCATTAATCGCCAGCGGAGAATGCCCACAATGCATCCGTTCCAACTTACTTGGGCACATAATAGCTTGCGCAAAAGGCATGCTAGATGCAGTAATTATCCGGACTTAGAGATCGCTCTTGTCAGCGGACTTTAGTATCTTAAAAATCTAACAGTGAGTAAATTAGAGGTTGCGCAAGCGCTCGATAGAGCTACAGAAATTGGAGCCGAGCGAGTAACTTTTTGGAATTGCTTGCACTAAATAACGGCAACAGGAGGATGTTTGTCGACTGAAGGTAATCCCGGTGAATGGGGCAAGCATTGGCGAGTAGTACTTGGCGGCGGTGCCGGCATGGCGCTTCTGGCGGTGCCAACCTACACAAACGGGGTTATGGTCATCCCGCTTGAGGAGGCACTTGGGTGGACCAGGGCGGAAATCGCGTCCGGACCCGTCATAGCGGCTATCTTATCTGTGTTCATGGGGCCGGTTGTTGGCCTGGTTGTTGATCGCGTAGGACCGCGCCGCATCGGATTGATCGGCTCGGTGGTGACCTGTGCCGGTATCGCGCTGCTTTCGCAGGTAGGCGAAACCCTTTGGACCTGGTGGGGGTTGTGGTTGGTGCTTTCCATCGGCGCAATAATGATCAAGCCGATGGTGTGGACCTCCGGGGTCGCTAGTTTTTTCGACAAATCCCGTGGCCTTGCGTTGGCGGCGACGTTGTGCGGCACCGCAGTCTGCTCATCATTGACGCCGCTTATCACCACCACCTTGGTCGAACTTTTCGGCTGGCAACTCGCCTACGTCGCAGCGGCGATCGTATGGGGCATCGTCCTTCTTCCTCTCATCTTTTTCTTTTTCGACAGTAAGCGGGATAGCGCGCGACGCGAGAGAGCTGGCCAAAGTAACAATCAGAAGATCAGTGCGCAGCCGGTGAAGCCCGAGGATTCCGCCGTTAAGGTTCCTTGGGAGACGGTCTTTTCCCTAAAGTACTTCAAGCTGGTAGGCGGCTCGTGCGCAATGGTCTTGGCAACTGTATCGTTTGTGATCCTCATTGTCCCCATACTGGTGGACAAGGGCATTTCGATGCAACTGGCTGCGGGCATGGCAAGCATGGTTGGAGTTACGACAGTGGTTGGGCGCCTCGGAGGCGGCTACCTTCTAGACAATTTCAACGCGAACGTCGTTACCGCAGGAGCGGTTATGTTGCCGTGCTTCAGCGCGATCCTCATACTTGCGCTCCCGGAGTCGATGATCGCTATTTTCCTCGCCATAACGCTCCTGGGATTTGCGGCAGGAGCGGAATATGACGGTGTGGCGTATTTAATAACACGGCATTTCGGGCTCAAAAGTTTCGGCCTTCTGTTCGGCACAATCGGGGGGCTGCAGGCTATGTCATCAGGATTGGGTCCGATGGCTGTCAATTTTGTCTACGACCAGACGAAATCCTACGACTTAGCTTTGTATCTCTATATCCCGACATGCCTGATAGGAGCAGCACTGTTCCTATCCTTGGGCCCTTATCGCAAGTCTGAAGCAGATGATTGATTTTGCATAGACAATTGAACGACCTAATAGATATCTAAGAATTACCATGACTGAAAATAACGATAATATTGAGGATTGATATGACTAGAGCAGCACGGGTTCAAGCCCTTGAATTAAAAGATATTCCATCTGATTTGCAAACGCCCAGTAAGTGGTTCACTCAACCGAAAAGCGAAACGCTGAAGATGTTCGAGGAATCTCCTTCTCTAGCAAATGTGCAGAGAGTATTGGCCAATAATCCGGCCTTGATGAAAAGATGGATGGGTTTCGCGCATTATCTATTGAACGAAACCACTCTTGGACTGAGGGATCGCGAGTTAACGATACTGAGAATCTCAGTTCTCGGTGGCTATGATTACGAATGGGGCCAGCACGTTCGAATCGCACGGAATGCCTGTGATTTCAAAGACGCGGATTTTGAAAAAGTCCTTGCCGGATCGTCTCATGATGGATGGTCCGACCGCGAAAGAGCCTTAATCGTCATGGTCGAAGAACTGATGACGAACAGGGCTGTAAGTAACGAAGCTTGGGAGAAGGGCCTAGAGCACTATACACTAGTGCAAATGATGGATGTCGTCTTCGTCGTCGGAAATTACAATATGCTGGGTATGGCAATCAATTCCTTCGACGTGGAACTGGATGATGGCTTGCAGCCGATCCCTGTCTATTAGGTTCAAGGCCTAATTAGAGGGATTTCTGAAGCTTCGATTATATTATTCATGGTCTACGCCGAGGTGGCGTTGCAGTGAGTGAGTTGATTTGATTTTTTGACGCGCAGATGCGCCGGATCGAGCCGCACCCACCTTTGTCATAAGGTGTGCTGCGGCTCGATAACCGGCAGATCATCAGCAGGACTATTTTGTAATCAGAAACGGGTTGCGCAGGCATTATACGTCTGCCCAGTAGGGTCCGCACAAGACAATTCTACAACCAACTCATACGCCAAAGTCTGCCGGGTGTTTTCAACACAATCTTATGTCCCGCGCTAGCTGCGAAGGATCGCTAGCCCGATCAGCTGCTGAGCGATGGCAGATCTGGAAGGCGGGTCGCCTGGTGGCCATTAGCGAGCTTTAAATGCCACCAATTAACTAGCCATTCTGCCACAACCAATTGCTTATCGGATGCCCAATCCTGTGAGGAAAGGCATTGGGCGATTCACGTTGCAGAACAGTTTCACCATAATAGGTTCAGTGTTACATTTGACGGGAATTAGGCCTCGTCCTTCGCTCTGGAATATACAGCGACTGCCACCACCGCTGCGCCAAGCAGCAAGGCGGAACCGATGAATGCTCGGTGATATCCAGCCTCGCTGATTGGGGCGTTACTCGACACGTCATTCCACTGTGCGATCAACGTCAGAGCCACGATGCCGAACGACCCACCCAGTTGCCGGGTAAGATTGGTCAATCCCGCGCTTTGCCCGACGGACGTGGATCCGACCTTCATGATTGCCAGGTGGACAGCCGGATGAGCTGCGCTCAGCCCCAATCTGCCAAGGACCACAATCGCAGCAAATGCCACAAATGTACTCGTCGGACTAACGTAAGCTAGCATGACATTCGACGCTGCGAAAACCGCGATCCCAATGGACATCATGACAGACAGGGAAACTCTATTCAATAACTTGCCGGAAATCAGCGTGCCGATCGACAGAAAAATTGCCCCCGGTAGCAGGAGCAATCCGGCATCGTTAGCTGTCATCCCAAGGATCTCCTGAGCATACAACGGAATGACGAAGGACGATCCATAAAGCCCCGTGCCAAGAAGGAAGTTGATAGAGCAGGTACAGGCCATGCGAGTTTTGGCTAACGCGCGCATATCAATCAGAGGATCCTTGACCGAAATCTCTCGGCGCCAGAACAGGTAGAGACCTGCCATCACCGCAATCGCTAATACAAGTTGGCTGAAGATACTCCCATCCCCCATAGCGAAGCGATGCAGCCCTATAAACACAAGGCCGATACTCATTGCCAGCAACCCCAGCCCCAGCCAGTCCAACGATGTTTTTGGTTCGTCGGAATTGGGCGAAGGATAGTATATGATTACCAAGGGAATCGCTACCGCCGCGGGTATCGCGAGCGCAAAGAACATAGAGCGCCAATCAGAAATATCGACCAACATCCCTCCGATCCAGGGCGCGATCCCAGCCGCAGCGGCCGTGGCAAAGGAAAACAGACCCACTGCCATCCCCCGCCGCTGTATTGGAAAGCCCAAATACAGAGCAGCAAGCGTCGCTGGCTGGATGATTCCCGCGAACAATCCTTGGAAAATCCGCGCAACTACCAGTGATGTAAGGCCAGATGCAGCGGCTGCCCATATGCTGCAGGCAAAATACAGCACAAGGAAGGTAACTACTGTTCTACGAAGCCCGAACCGTTTCGTAATCCAATCAGAAACTGGCAGCCCAATAGCCAATGCAGCCATGTACGCGCTTGAAACCCATTGAGCCGATTGCTGGGATACACCCCAATCATCCACAATTGCCGTAATTCCAAGATTGACCATCGTCGCACCAGCGACCGTCGGTGCCACCGCAATAACTGACGCGAACGCTAAGCCGATGCTCGTAACTTGACTGCCTTGCAGACCTTTTTCACTCTGCACCTAAGCGCTCCTCGCCCGACATAGAAACGTCACCCCGGGAGGCGCTCAAGCTCGCAAGATAGAAAGTAAAGTCCACAATATACATCATCATCCTTGCCAAATTTTACAAACCGAGGCATCAAAACTACCTAGCATACTTTTTTTGAGGATTCAGGATGAACTTTGATCTGACCGAAGAACAGACTCTTTACCGCGACACAATGAACAGCTTTCTCTCGGACCGGTATACCATTCAGAGCCGCAGTAGCTATCTCGAGCAGGAGTCTGGTTATGACCGTTCGAACTGGGCAGAGCTAGCCAACCTTGGTGTTTTGGCGCTTCCATTTTCCGCGGACATAGACGGACTTGGCGGCACTGCGACGGAAGTCGCAATCATTCAAGAAGAAAT
>DFBD01000276.1:0-1388 GCA_002367255.1 Rhodobacterales bacterium UBA3089
TTGTGTACGCATTGTGTACGCGTTGTGCACACGAAAAACATCCGGCTTTGCGTAAAAGTTAACAACAAATATCCGGCTTGGTTACGACTTGGTAACACATCGCCCGTACTCCTAGTCATCGAATCGATTTAGGAGACTCCGGATGATCCCTGCAAGAATTGTAGGCATTCTACTATTGCTTTTACCCGCCGTGGCTCACGCCAAAGGCGAGGCCGAGTTGTGCAACGCAGCAGCGATATCTGCTGCGAATAATGCCGCCATACCCCCGAATGTTTTACGGGCCTTAACCTTGGTGGAAACCGGCCGAAACCGCAGCGGATCATTCGATCCGTGGCCCTGGACCGTCAACATGGAAGGCAAAGGATACTGGTTCGACACCCGCGCCGAAGCCCTGGATTTCGTCACCCGAAGCCATGCCGCAGGTGCGCGCAGTTTTGACGTCGGTTGTTTCCAGGTAAACCACCGCTGGCACGGGCAGGCTTTCACGTCTTTCGATCAAATGTTCGAACCCTTAGACAACGCCACATACGCCGCCAAGTTCATGACATCGCTATATAAAGAAGGTGGTTCGTGGTCATGGGCCTCGGGCGCATACCACTCGCGCACCGTCAGTCTGGCGACCAAGTATCGCGCACGGTTCGACCGGATAATTGCCAATCTAACAGACGCCCCCGTAGAGGTTGATTTGCCCACCGTTGTCGCCTCGAACGAGGTAATCCAACCGCCGCGCCTATCCACATGGGCACCCTTCCAACCCGTTGATATGCCTGACGTTCCCGTCCAAAACGGCAGCCTTGCAGGCGGGTTGATCGCGCAAACTGGCTCGCCCCTTCTTGGCGCTCCAGGCGGGGCCTTATTCTGATGCCCGGCACCTTCAACGCGGCCACTCTATTCCAGCCCACCATCCTGCTGGCGCTGGCACTCATGGCGATCATCGTCATGATGATCCTGCCCATGCCCGCCTGGGTTCTGGACCTTGGTCTGGCCGCCAGCTTCGCCCTCGCCATCCTGATTTTCACCATCACGATTTTCATAGACCGCCCGCTGGATTTTTCATCGTTCCCGACCATCCTTCTGGCCAGTCTGATGCTGCGTCTGTCCCTGAATGTGTCCTCTACCAAACTGATTATCGGCCAAGGCCACACCGGCCCAGCGGCGGCTGGTGACGTTATTAACGGGTTTGCCATGTTCATCATGGGGGGCTCGGTTTTCATGGGGTTGGTGGTCTTCGGCGTACTGATGATCGTCAACTTTATCGTTATTACAAAGGGTGCGGGCCGCATGGCCGAGGTTGGCGCGCGCTTCGCACTCGACGGTATGCCCGGCAAACAACTTGCCATCGACAGCGACATGGCCGCAGGCGCAATCACCCACGAACAAGCCAAAGA
>DFBD01000276.1:1463-12770 GCA_002367255.1 Rhodobacterales bacterium UBA3089
GCCATCGCGGGGCTTTTGATCACCATGCTGAACCTCGTCATGGGGTTGGCGATAGGGCTGGTCATGCATGACATGCCAATCGGCAAAGCCTTTGAAACCTATACAATTTTGACAATCGGTGACGGGCTGGTAACCCAGATCCCTTCGGTGATTGTTTCTATCGCCTCGGCCCTTTTGCTGTCCAAGGGCGGGGCGCATGGGTCCACCGACAAAGCTCTTCTTGGCCAGCTTGGTGGCCACCCCGCAGCACTGGCAACCGTCGCTGGCTTGCTGGCTATTTTTGCCCTCATCCCTGGCCTGCCTCTGATCCCTTTCATGATAGGCGCAGTTGCCCTTGGCACAAGCGCCTGGCTGTCCCATCGCAAGAAGCAGGCGGAAATTGCAAAAACCAACAAAGCCGAACTCGTTCCCGCCGCTGCCGCTCCAAAGAAATCCTTGGGCGACATGCTGGACCTCGACGAAATCCACATCGAATTTGCCTCGGATATTGTCCCGACAGTCATGGACCCTGCCACGGGTCTTGATGCGCGTATCGTTAATATGCGCAACCATATTGCGTCTACCTACGGCCTGATTATCCCCGAAATCCGGCTGACGGACTCTCCTATGCTGGCCAATGGCGAATACATTATTCGCATTCAAGGGGTGGAGGTCGCTAAATCTGCTATCGAAACCGATAAAGTACTGGTTTTGCTAAACGATCCTTCCATGCCGCCCCCCGATGGCCGCGATGTTAAAGAGCCCGTATATGGCGCACCCGCAAGATGGATAGACCCGACCCAACAAGAAGAAGCCTCGCTGCTAGGCCTATCCGTCGTCACCGCGACGGAGGTCGTCGCGACACATCTGCTGGAAGTCCTGAAACAAAACTTCGCCCGTCTGTTTTCCCGCCGGACTTTGCGCAAACTACTGGATGAATTCGTAACCGTATCCGACCCCGCACGGGCCGAGGCGAACCGCCGCGTTCTTGACGAATTAGTGCCCGACAAAGTCCCCGTCGACACCCTGCACGCTGTTTTACGCCTACTGCTTGAAGAGCGCGTCTCGATACGTAACCTTCCCCTGATACTGGAATCTATCGCCGAAGTGCAAGGCTACCTGAAAGGTGTCGAAGCCATCACCGAACACGTCCGTCACCGACTCGGATTTCAGATCGTCGCAGAGCTGCAAGAAGACGACGGCGCCCTGCCCCTGATCCAGCTTTCGCCTGATTGGGAAGAGCTGTTCCAAAAGCATCAGCTAGACGGTGAAAGCGGAGCAATCGACGTGGCGCTACCCCCGGACGATTTCAATCGTCTGGCCTCCTCGGTGGCAGAAAAGATTGGCAAAGCCAGCGACAATGGCCGGTATCCCGCCGTCGTCACCTCCACCCGTCGCAGGCGGTTCTTGCAAACGGTTTTAATGTCCAAAGGCATCCGCAACCCGGTGTTTTCATTCGAAGAAATCGGTACGAACTCCAAGCCTGCCCTAGTCGGCGTCGCCTAGATATTGGAAGCTCTCGCCCAGATATTAGACTTCAGCGAGCCCGCCATGGTCAGCGCATTCCTCGTACTAATGCGTGTGGGTTCGGTCACCGCCTTGTTGCCGGGATTTGGAGAGCAAAGCATCCCGATGCGCATCCGTCTTCTGGTAGCCCTCGCGTTTACGGCCATCGTCTGGCCCGTAGTTTCCCCCGCGTTCAACATCAGTCTGCAAGCCATGCCTATGTTAATGCTAACCGAATCCGCCATCGGCATTATGATC
Source organism: Rhodobacterales bacterium UBA3089 (assembly GCA_002367255.1). GTDB lineage: Bacteria > Pseudomonadota > Alphaproteobacteria > Rhodobacterales > Rhodobacteraceae > NORP23. The sequence continues at coordinate 3,207 of DFBD01000276.1, forward strand.
GGTATCTCCATCCGCCTAATCGTCATGGCACTGCAATTGGCAGGCTCCATCGCGGCCCAAAGCACATCCATTGCGCAAGTTGCCGGTTCCGGCGCGACACCTGACCCAATGCCGGCAATCGGCAATATTCTGGTCATGGCAGGCTTAACGCTGGTGTTGGTATCAGGCCTGCACGTCAAAGCCGCACTTGCCATGATCTCATCCTACGAAATCATGCCTCCCGGGTTTTTCCCCACCGGACGAGACGCCGCCGAATGGGGCACTGCTCACGTTGCCTCGGCCTTCGCCTTGGCGCTGACGCTGGCATCACCGTTCATCGTAGCATCCTTCGCGTATAACATCGGCCTTGGCGCCATCAACCGCGCGATGCCATCGCTAATGGTTGCCTTTATTGGTGCCCCCGCGATCACTGCTGGCGCGATCCTGATGCTTCTGCTCGCCTCGCCAAGTTTACTTGGTTTCTGGAACGAGCACATGGACCTGGTTCTGACAAACCCGCTGGGCATGCCCTGATGGCTGGTGATGATGACAGCGGTGAAAAGACCCACGACCCAACCCCGAAAAAGCTGGAGGACGCCCGTAAGAAAGGTGATATCGCCAAGTCCAATGACTTGACCGTCGCAGTAATATATCTGGGGTTTCTGGTTGCCATTCTGGTTGCTGGCGGCACGGCCATCGGCACTTCTGCCAGCAAATTAACCATATTTCTGTCTTCCCCCGACTTGCTGCTAGACAAAATCCTTGGGCCCGGCGGGCTGCGTCTATCTGGCTCCATCATGATATCAATCCTCGCCGCCCTCGCCCCACTGTTCGTCCTACCCTTCATCGCTGCAATCCTTTCGCTAATCGGCCAACAAGCGATCATCGTCGCGCCCAGCAAACTGATCCCGAAACTCAATCGAATTTCCCCCATCGCAGGGGCCAAAAACAAATTCGGGACGTCCGGCTTGGTCGAATTCGCTAAAACCTTCATCAAAATGCTGGCGGTCGCCATCGTAGTAATCACCTACCTACGCAGCAAGTTTGACGAGATTATCGGCCTCACCCATTCCTCGCCCATCACCATGGCTGGCACGATGATGGAGGTGTTGGTCGACCTACTAATCGTCATCAGCGTCCTCGCGGTTCTCGTCGGGATTGGCGATCTTTTATGGCAAAAATTCAACCACCAGAAAAAGCTGCGGATGTCCTTCCAAGACCTGAAAGACGAAGGAAAAGAGGCCGAAGGTGACCCACACACCAAAGCCCAACGCCGTCAGCGCGGGCGGGAGATTGCCACGAACCGTATGCTGTTGGATGTACCAAAGGCCGACGTGATTGTCGTCAATCCAACCCATTATGCCGTCGCCCTGCAATGGAGCAAAAAGAAAGGTTCCGCCCCCGTTTGCGTTGCCAAAGGCGAAGACGAAATCGCTGCACGTATTCGCGAAATCGCCACAGAAAACGGTGTACCCATCCACCGCGACCCGCCAACCGCCCGCGCCATCCACGCGACGGTTGAGGTAGGACACGAGATCCCGCCAGAACAATACCGCGCCATCGCTGCGGCCCTACGGTTCGCCGAAATTATGCGTAAAAAAGCCAAAGAAAGAGGATTAAATTGACCCCGACAGAAGTTCGAAAACTCGTCGCCTTAGCAGAACACGGCAAGTCCCGTGATATGGCCATATATGCTCAATCATGCAGTAAAATTGAGGGGATACAGGCGAAAATAAATGCGCTGCATGCGGATAAACGTCAACAAAATCTTTCAGGCGATGGTGACTTTAACGCCCTTGCCCGTTGGCAACGCTGGTCAGAAACCGAGATCGCCAAATTGCAATCGCTACACAATGAAGCCGCAAAGGAAAAAGAAGTTGCGCGGCAAGTAGCCGTAAAATCAGTTGCCAAAGTGCAGGCGTTGGAAATCCTGCTTAAAAAGGCTTTGAAAGAGGATATCTTGATAAAACGCAGACGCGCCGAGCAGAATGGTCAACCACCCGACGCGTGAGTTTTATTCCGCTAGGATGCGTTCAAATTCGTCGGCAAAACCCGAATACGACATGTTCGACATAGTCTGCCCGTTAATCACAAACGTCGGTGTGGAGTTAACACCATCGGCCTCAGCATTTTCAGTAGAGGACTTTACCATCGCCTGCGCGGTTACGTTGTCTTGCATGCAAGCCTCCATATCCGTTTGGTTCATTCCGGCAAGGCGCCCGATTGCATAAAGGTTATCGACAACCCCGACCGCGTCTTCGGCCGCCGTCCACTCGCGCTGTTTATCATAGATCATAGAGGCGATCCCGAAGTACCGGTCCGGCCCGCCACAACGCGCCACCATGTCGGCCCAAAGGCCTAGACGATCAAAGTAAACGCCGCGATAAATCATGCGAACCTTACCCGTATCGATGTAGTTTTCCGTAATCAACGGCAGCACATCGGAATGGAAATTTGCACAATGCGGGCAAGTGAACGAAGCGTATTCAACCATCGTGATGGGCGCATCTTCAGCCCCAACCGACATTTCTTCCAGCACTACGGCCTCGTCACTTTGGGCGAAGGCAGGCATTGCACTGTATGCTGCTGTGGCCCCCATCATGGCAAGGGCGGCACGGCGGGTTAGGCTTAGTTGTTCTGTCATCATTTTTCCTTCTGAAACCATTTCACTTGTTTAATACGTTCTTACCGAGGTTTTCCAGCGCCGCCCGTAATCTGTCATCCGTGACAGGAGCCAGCGACGTGGTCAGCTCTGCTGCTTGCGTGGCAGACAAGGCCTTGGGCGCCATCGGTTTATGCGCAAAAGTTGCCGCTTGTTCGGCAAACCCGACCTCGCCCGTCTGGGTGATCCGAATGCGTGATATCGCGCTGTAGCCGTAACAAGCGTTAACTTTTTCTTTAAGTTCCGGCAGCATCATCTGCAATTCAGGGGCACGCGCACCGTCGGTCAGCACCGTCAGCGTCGCCCCGAACCCCTCGCGGGCATAAGAAACCTTAACGGGTTGCGCGATTGCTGCCACGGTTTGGCCGACAATCTCTGCCCAATGGGTTAAAAGACGGGTCTCGGCAAAGCCACGGCGTTCGCCCACACGACGGATACGCTTGCTGACCAAACCACCCGTTTGCAAAAACCCGCGCGAGCGGCGTTTTGCAGGGGTAAAGGCCTTGCCTTTTGCTGGTTTTTCGTCAGATTTATACGCCATGCGACTCTCGAAATTTCATCACAGCCATAGTAACGCCGATACTGGCAAGGTCCATCCCTCTTTGGGGGTCGGCGTAATAACGCCTGCGTGAACAAATGATTAACGATATCCTGCTCGATTGGTATGACGCCAACGCTCGCTCGATGCCCTGGCGCATTCCGCCCGCTGACAGCCGCAACGGTGTGCGACCGGACCCCTACCACATCTGGCTGTCCGAGGTCATGTTGCAACAAACCACCGTTGCCGCCGTAATCCGGTATTTCCTTATCTTTCAGAAGCGCTGGCCCGATGTACATGCGCTGGCCAATGCCGATGATGCCGATGTCATGGGGGCTTGGGCTGGCCTTGGTTATTACGCCCGCGCCCGTAATTTGTTGAAATGTGCGCGACTGATTTCAACGGATTACGGCGGGAAATTCCCTGAGACCGAATCCGGGTTGCTGGCCCTGCCCGGTATCGGTCCCTACACCGCCGCCGCGATTTCAGCCATTGCGTTTGACCGGCAAGCCACGGTGCTGGATGCCAACGTTGAACGTGTTGTCTCAAGGCTTTATGCGATTTCCGAACCCTTGCCAGACAGCAAAAAGACACTGCGCGATTTGGCAGGCCAGTTAACCCCTGCTGAACGCTCCGGCGATTATGCACAGGCCATGATGGATCTAGGGGCCACGATTTGTTCGCAAAAACCGTCCTGTGAAGCTTGCCCGATTGCTGCAAACTGCATGGCGCGTAAGCAAGGGATAGCTGCCGAGCTTCCGAAAAAGCGACCAAAGGCTGCAAAACCGACACGTTATGGCATAGCCTATTTAGCGCAGCGTTCGGATGGTACGGTATTGCTGGAAACCCGCCCTGAAAAGGGATTACTTGGCGGAATGCTCGCCCTGCCGACAACCGAATGGGCCGAGGCCACCGTAATCGAGGCGCCACCCCTTAACGCCAAATGGTCCACGATCCCCACGCCGGTTAAGCATACGTTCACACATTTTCACCTGTTGTTAACGGTGAAAGTCGCGCGCGTCGATAAGACCACCACTCCAGTGCGTGGCGCGTTCGAGGTTCCGCATCCAGACAAACTACCGACCGTCATACGAAAAGCGTATATCGCTGGTATGACCGCAATCGGGGTTGAAAAATGACCTGCGAATGTGTTGAGGTACACTATGTCAAATAGCACCCCACCGCTACGCAGCGCCGCCCCCTTCACCGTATCGTTGATACTGGCCATAACCGTCATCATTGCCGCTATCTTCGGCGGCTGGACGATTGCACTGATCCCGCTCTATGGCCTGTTTCTCAGTTCAGTATTCGACCGGATGCTTGCGGATAACACTACGAACATGGACCCGGAAACCGACGATGACCTTCTGTATTGGCACAGAATCTTAACCATCATCTGGTTCCCCATCCAACTGTTCTTCATCATTTTCGCACTGATCGCCGCGACACGTTTTGACCATATGTCGACCCTGCAAAGTATACTTTTGTTCGCTGCAATCGGCATTGCAACGGGCGGGATCGGCATCGTTTACGCCCACGAGCTGATCCATCAAAAGAACAAGCTCGAACGCAATCTTGGCGATGCTCTGCTAGCGATGGTCCTTTACGGACACTTCCGCACCAAGCATATCCTGATCCACCACCGTTACGTCGGCACCCCTGCCGACCCTGTAACCGCACGATATAACGAAGGTTTCCATCGCTTCTTTTTCCGCCTTATCCCCGAAGGCCTGATCGCATCATGGAAAGTGGAGTCCGCGCGATTAGCGACTAGAGACCTGCCCGTTTACGACAGGTCCAACCCGTTCTGGCGCTACACACTTTGGCCGCTGGGGTTCTTGGTTATGGCTGCCCTGATCGGTGGCTGGTTCGGCGTTGGGCTTTATTTAATGCAAGCGTTGATTGCCGTCACTTTTCTGGAGCTCACCAACTACGTCGAACACTACGGCCTAGTCCGTAAACACCTTGGCGAGGGGAAATATGAAAACGTCCGCCCACACCATTCATGGAATTCGTCGCGGCGGTTTACCAATTATTTGTTAATCAATCTGCAACGCCATTCCGACCACCACTACAAACCCGAGCGCCGCTTTCCATTGTTGCAGACCTACTCGGAATCCGAGGCCCCGCAGCTGCCATATGGTTACCCGATCATGGCCGCGATGGCGTTGATACCACCGCTTTGGCGGCGCGTCATGAATCCGCGTGTTCGCAAGTGGCGGGCGATGTATTACCCCGAGGTCACCGACTGGAAACCATATAACAAAGCGACTAACCCGCCACCTCGCTAGATTTTCGCAGCAACGCGTCGTGGTAATCCATCAACGGCGGAATGCCACGAGGGAACTTTTTGAGCAGGTCGGAAAGGTGGCTGGTTTCGGGCAGACTTGGTAAGAATGGCATGGGAAGCTCCGTTTGGTTTTCCTCAACTATACCTACCCGCGATCCCGCAACAAGCGCGACTGCTGGCGTTTCCAGTCCTGCTTTTTCTCGCTCGCGCGTTTGTCTTGCTTCTGTTTACCCTTGGCGATTCCCAGCAGCAGCTTCGCGCGACCTTTATCGTTGAAATAGATTTTCAGCGGCACCAAAGTCATTCCTTGGCGGCCGACCTCGGCCCATAATTTTGATAGTTCTTTCTTGCTAACCAGCAGCTTACGCCGGCGCCGTTCTTCGTGTTGAAATGTCTTGGCCTGTTCGTATTTCGGGATATGGGCGTTGACCAACCACAGCTCCCCATTTTCGACAGCTGCGTAACTCTCGGCGATATTCACGCCGCCCGCCCGCATAGATTTCACCTCGGAACCCTCAAGCACAATTCCGCATTCCAGCGTATCTTCGACCGCATAATTGTACCGCGCCTTCCGGTTCTCGGCGACGGTCTTGTTATTGGGGTCAGCTTTCTTGCGCGGTGCCATCAGTCTGTTATCCGTTTGCCGTTCAGGCGGGTCATTTCTACGTCGTCAGGGGCTTCCCACATCGACTCGATAAAGTCGAACATGTCACGAGTCACCTCGAACTGAAAGGTCTCCGCTTGTTCAACGTTACGTTTTTGCACGCGCTGCCAGCGAATGCCGATCGGGACATCGCGCATCTGGGCACAATTACGTTGAACGCGTTCGTAGAACCATTCACACAGCAGCTCATCTGGCTTGTCGGCGCTGTGCAGGCGTTGCATCCACTCGTCGATCGAAAAGCGCATGCCGTTAATGGATTGCGCCAATTCATCCGAATAGGTCGATTTTCCCGCACCCGTTGCCCCGCAAACGAGGTGTATGTCCGCGCGGCGTTCAGACATAGTTAATTAATCAGCCCCGCGTGACGCATCGCGTCTTCGATCTGCGTTTTGGTTTCAGGCAGCAAATCCGTTAGCGGCGAGCGCACTTCGTCTGTACATTTCCCCAAAACGGTCAACCCATGTTTGGCGCCGACGACACCCGGCTCGACAAAAATCGCGGTGTGTAGCGGCATTAATTTATCCTGCAAGGCCAGTGCTTTGGTGTAATCTCCTGCCAGCGTAGCGTCCTGAAATTCGGCACAAAGCTTCGGGGCCACATTGGCCGTTACCGAAATGCAGCCATGGCCGCCCTGCGCGTTGTACCCCAACGCCGAGGCATCCTCGCCCGAAAGCTGGATGAAATCATTGCCGCATGTGATCCGTTGCGAGGAAACCCGCACGATGTCACCCGTTGCATCCTTTACACCGACAATACGCGGCAGCTTGGCCAGCTCGCCCATAGTTTCAGGCGTCATATCAATGACCGAGCGACTAGGGATGTTGTAAATGACAATCGGAATATCGCTCGCATCATGTACGGCTGTGAAATGCGCAATCAGCCCGCGTTGTGTTGGCTTGTTATAGTACGGCGTTACAACCAACGCGCCATCCGCGCCGATTTTTCCCGCAAACTGAGCAAAACGGATCGCCTCGACGGTATTGTTAGAACCGGCCCCTGCGATCACCGGCACACGGCCAGCGGCGGTTTGCACGACGACCTCGATCACGCGTTCATGTTCGTCATGGCTTAGTGTGGGCGATTCACCAGTGGTACCGACAGGCACCAATCCATGGCTACCCTCGGCAATATGCCATTCGACAAGCGCCTTCAGCGCGTCTTCATCCACCTTGCCGTTTTTGAACGGGGTGATAAGCGCTGGCATAGAACCTTTGAACATGTGGGGCCTCCGAGGTGAATAAACGGTTAACCGCAGCACTAACGGCGAATTGATGCCACCGCAAGCAAGCGATGCGAGACATATAAGTCAAAATAGTGTTATACGACCAAAAAATACTAAAAAAATGCATTGAGGCACTATGAGATTTTCGAAATACCACATCGGGTTACCTGTGGCGCTGGCGATATTCGTTGGTGGCGTTTGTGGCGCGGTCGCACAGACTCCGTCCCAAAACGGGGTGGCCTTGGCAACGGCCTTGTCTGCCGCAGAGACAGGCGATTGGGATAATGCGGCGGCAATTGCACGGCGAAACCAAGACCCGATTGCGCCCGAAATTATTGAATGGCAACGCCTGCGGGCGGGCACCGGAACATTCAATGAATACGAAGCGTTTTTGTCCGCCAACTCCGATTGGCCTGGCCTGCCGCTGATGATGAAAACCTCCGAAGCTGTTATTCCGCTTGATGCTGACCCTATGCGCATCCGCCGGTATTTCGCCAATCAGCAACCCCAAACGGGGCGCGGTGCGTTGGCATTGGCGCTAGCCCTGAAAGCCACCCACAACCCAAATGATTCCGCTGCCGAGGCTGTACGTGCGTGGCGCAATTTCAACTTGTCCCAAGCCGAGCAATCCGCCCTTTGGAACGCCTTCCAAGCCGCCCTTCAGCCTTATAATTTCGATCGCCTCGATCGCCTGTTATGGAACCGGCGTGTGACCGAAGCCCAGCGGATGTTATCGTTCGTGTCCGCCGATCAGCGCAAATTGGCCGAGGTACGCATCGCCCTTATCCGCGATAAAAACGGTGTGGATGCGATGATAAACGCGTTGCCAAATTCGCTCAAAGACGACGCGGGGCTGGCATATGACCGTTTCCGCTGGCGTATCAGCAAGGATTATTGGGACAGCGCCCATGATATGCTGGTGCAGCGTTCCGGTTCGCGTGACAGCTTAGGTCGCCCTGAATTCTGGTCAGACAAACGCCGCTCCTATGCGCGTCGTGCCATGCGCACTGGCGATAGTCGCACCGCTTACTATCTGGCCAGTCAGCATTTTCTGGCACCAGGTCAAAACGGATATTCCGATCTGGAATGGCTGTCGGGCTTCCTTGCTTTGCAAAAGTTGAACGATCCCGCGCGGGCCATTCAGCACTTTCGCAATTTTCGTGCATCCATCGTTTCGCCAATCAGTGTTGGCCGTGCAGGCTACTGGTTAGGCCGCAGTTATGAAGCGATGGGAGATACTGCAAACGCCAAGTCCTCGTACGCTTTAGCGGCGACATATCAGACCAGTTTTTATGGGCAACTGGCAGCGGAACGCGCAGGGTTGCGCGCAGATCAAAGCATCGCGGGGGCGGAACTACCCGCCGATTGGACAAAACAAGCCTTCTTGCATAGTGACTCTGTTCGGGCGGGCTTTCTATTCCATTTTGCAGGTGAAAATTTGTTAGCACGTAGGTTCCTGACCCACGCATCCGAAAGCCTTCCGGTGCGGGAGCGCGCCGCTTTGGGGCAGCTGGCACTGGACCTCGGCCGACCTAACACCGCGTTGAAAATCGCCAAGGCTGCGGCAACCAACGGCGATGTAATTCCGCGCGCATATTACCCGATCACGGCCCTCGCCGATTTTGACAGCCCGGTTCCTGCCGAACTGGCCCTGGCCATCGCACGACAGGAGAGCGAGTTTAACCCCGCCGCACAAAGCCATGCTGGCGCGTTGGGGTTGATGCAGGTGATGCCCGCAACAGCCAAGAACGTCGCCAAAGGATTGGGAATTTCCTATTCCACCAAAAGCCTTGGCGGCGACTGGGAATATAACGCTCGCATTGGCACGGCATATTTGGCCGAGATGCTGGAACGCTACGATGGGTCCGCCTTGCTGGCTGCCGCTGCTTATAATGCTGGCCCACATCGCGCAGATCGCTGGATCAGGGATTACGGCGATCCGCGCTCGGCCAACGTCGATGCTATCGATTGGATAGAGACAATCCCGTTCCGCGAAACCCGCAACTATGTGATGCGTGTTAATGAAACGTTATTCGTCTATCGCGCCCGTCTTTCAGGCACCGCCCCTACGCATGTTTTGGAACGAGAACTGAACGGGCGCTAGGTAAAAAAGGAACTTTTAATTCCGCCCGCCGTCTGTAAACTTGCCTCAAAACGCATCCCAATGCGCCCAAAGGGCCGCTCTACGGGATTCGCGTCAGTGCCACTT
>DFBD01000219.1:0-2109 GCA_002367255.1 Rhodobacterales bacterium UBA3089
CCGGACTGCCCCGCCCACTCGTTACTCGCGATCGGCCCAACCACATGCGCCTCCCCCTCGATAGGATTGGCCGACGGAATCTCCCAGTCATCCGCCTTCACCCGCATCTGCGCCACGGCATCAAGGCGTGCCAACGCCTCGTTAACCGTCACATGCTTTTGCGCCTGTGCCGCCTGCACCAACGGCAATCCAAATTGATATGTATCAGACATCCACTGTCCTCCTGCTAAATGGTCCAATCCCAAACCGGTCCGAGATTTGGGCAACATCAAAATCAATCACGCCACTGGCCCCGTCAGCGGCCTGCATCGCGGTCGTATAGCTAAATTCAGGTGCCAAAACCTCGACTTCCCGCAACACCGACCCGACACTGGAAACCCGCACCAAATACGCCTCGCGTTCTTCACCAAGCGGCACTTCATAACTTTGCCAAACATCCCCCTCAACCCGTGTCCGGCGGACCCAGTTAACTGTAATATCTCCGCCAGCAACTGCCCGCAGATGCACCGGCGAAAACGGTCGCAAACCAACACCTTGCCCCGCGAATACCTCGTGAACATAACTGTCATCATCAAGCGGCAAATGCGCTGCACCGATACGGTAATGGCGGTCCAGACCACGCTCCACCGCCGCCAGGTCAACCTGTGAAACCGCGCTATTCAGTAACACGAAATCCGTACCAACGGGCCACGCGTCAGGGATCAGAAACTCCGTGCCCGCCTGCCCACGCAACAGTTTCGTCAGCTCGTACTCCCGATCCGCCACCAGCTCCGCATTGCAAAACTGGAACACTTCCCAGTCACCACCGCTGCTACGCAACGCCGCCCGGTTAGCCCCGTTCAAAACGTCGGCCTCCGGCATAGACGCCAGATACCCGGACGCCACCTTCACGCGCACACCAGATCGCTGCCAAAGCCCTGCACGCCCAGCGTTCAGCGGCGAAGCAAGCTCCCCAACAACCGCACTTCGCACCAGCGTCGTATTCAACCGATACCCATAATCCGCCCCCGCCGAATAAACCGCCACGCGCCCTGGCCAAGGGTCCCCCGAAGCCGCCAGATGAAATGCATGTTCCACCTCGGAACCATCCAGTAACGGCAAATCAAGAAACTCCGCATAAACCGGCCCGAAAGACGCAGGTCCAGCCTTCCCCTTCTTAGGTAAATCCCGAAGCATAGGCGCATAAACACCCGCCTCGACCCGCACACCAGACAGACGCCGTGCGCCAGCCTCCTCGACCCGATCAATCCGATAATCAGAGCCCAGCACACTCACCACATCCCCAACACCAACCGCCGCAACCGAAGGCGCAACCGCCAGCGAAACCTCCTCTCGTGCAATCCGCGCCTCGCTCAACCACCGCTCCGCAATCGCCTGCCCCTCACCCGCGCTTAACGCCAAAGGCAGCGCGCTCTCCGACGTATGCGCCTCGCTCTCGTCCGGGAAAACGTGTTCCGCCGCAGCGGATTGATACGCATTATCCGCATCAACAAACTCGACCCGAACCCGCCCGACAGTTTCCGCATCAGGATGGCGCGTCAGGCTATAAGCCCCCTCGCCCTCCTCGACGAACCGCGCCTTATCCAGCACCTCAACAGAGCGCCCGTCCCGATTGCGAAATACCAACACCCCGTCACGGTCAAAACAGTCAAATCCATACGCCAGCATCAACGGTTGCAAACTCTGCCGCGCACTCTCGGTGTCGCCAATCACAAAGCCACGCACCAACCCGTACAGTTTGGACACATCGACTGTCCCTAAACCGGAACGGCGACAAATTTCCGCCACAACATTAGCCAGCGATGCCATATGCACCCGCCCCGAAACCCAATGCCCGCGCTGAAACGCGTCGCCATCAGACCAAACATCCAACCGCTCGGGAAAGTCAGGATATGGCCGCGCATCCCATGCCCAAACATGCGTCCGCGAAGCATCCACCATCCGACCAACATACTGACTAGCCTCGGGATTATTTGCCTCGTCAGCCCAATACGACAACACCGCTTGCAAATACCGATGTTGAATCAGATCATCCCGATTGCCATTGGAAAAGTGCGGCAAGGAGGATTCCGAAGACTTCACATCATCAAAAACATTCGGTTGATTAGT
>DFBD01000219.1:2187-3605 GCA_002367255.1 Rhodobacterales bacterium UBA3089
CGAATATCCTTATACCGATAAACCCAATCCTCCCCATGCGCCCCATCCACAATGACCGAGCGCACCTGATCGGCCCGTGCCTGATCGTCAGCATAATACCAGTCAAACCCCTCGCCACCCTCGATATTGCTCTGCAAATACTCAAGGTCATAGATAGACGCGTATTCGTCATCCAGATGCTCAACCCCGTCTCGCCAATCCGACAACGGCATGTAGTTATCAATACCAATAAAATCGATGTTATCATCCGCCCACAACGGATCCAGATGATAAAACACATCCCCCAGCGCAGGTTGATACCCAAAATACTCCGACCAATCCGCCGCATATCCAATCTTGCAATCAGGCCCCAGAATAGCCCGACAATCCGCCGCCAACTGCACCAACTGCACCACCGTCGGAAAACTGTTCAAGCCATCGCGAACCTGCGTTAACGATCGCATCTCTGATCCGATGCAAAACGCCTCGACCCCGCCAGCCGCCGCACACAAATGCGCGTAATGCAGCACAAAACGCCGATAAGACCACTCAGCCGGACCGGAATAAGAAACCCCGTCAGTTCCCTGCACAAAATCCCCGACAGCCGCCGCCCCAAAGAAATCATCAACCTGCGCGGCAGCCGCCGCCAACTGATCGGGCGATCCAAACACCCCAGGTGCCGCTGACGTCGTAATTCGCCCCCGCCAAGGCACACTCGGTTGTCCAACGTCACCCGTCCATGGGTCCGTCAAACTATTTCCATCCAGAATATCCATCAGAATGAACGGATAAAACATCACCGCTTTACCTTGATCCTGAATATGTCTGATCGCCTGAATCACCGACGCATCCGCCGGAGTCCCCCCAAAAGCCGAACGCCCGTCAATCTGTCCCACAACCTTCGCCGATGCACGCGCCTGCCCCGAAACCACCCAAGGCATCGCATCTCCGTCAACCCCGGCCTGTTCCACCGCTGGCTGCAACGAACACGAATTACAGCGCAAATCTTCGCCAAACCAGCTAACCACCAAGGACACGGATTCCGCATTCGGCAAGTCCTCGCCCAGATGCTTGACCGAGCGCACAAAATCCGTTCCCTCGCCAATTCCGTTAACATTTGCCGAGCGCGATATCCCCTTACCATGCGGATAAGAAACAGGCACCGTCGCCAACGCATACTCCCCCGTTCCAGGCACAAGCGCCACCGCCCGCACCAATTCCGCCGCCTCTCGCGCGTCCCCCTCTGGCAGGGGTTCCGCCTTGCGAACCACCTCGAAATTAAACTGCGGAATCCGGTTGCCAAAACGCGTTAAGTCGAGGTTTTCAAACACAATATACGCCGTTCCACGATATGCAGGCGCCATCTCCTCGCCCTCAACCGCAACAATAGCCGCATCGGGCATTTGCATCTGATCACCGCGATACAATCGGTAATCCAC